>NZ_VPEG01000088.1:0-4043 GCF_013417275.1 Acinetobacter sp. YH16038
AAAAAAAGAAGTTTCAGGGTTTTAGGGATGAAATCCCTAACGTGCTTAGGTTTCTCAATGAAATTGAGAAACGTCTAAGCGCGCCATCAAAATTTTGATGGAAGTGCAGGCGACAATATCTAGAACGAACTTTAACAAAATTGCGTACCTTGGACGTAATTATTTTGTTATCGTTCTTTGAGAATTGAGCATGTACTTTTGCGGTATCTGAATTAAGGAATTGAATATGAATAATGAATGGCTGTCTGAAAAAATTACCTACATTTCTGCATTAAAGAATCCAAGTGATGCTCAAAAACTTCTATTGGAATTGGCTCAAATTCAGTACCGAACACCTGAACAAGAAAAGAAATTAAATGCCCTTATCAAAGCTGAAAAAGCTATAGATCGAGCAAATAAACAGAAAGTCGTTGTTAGAAAATTACTCAATGCGGAAAAGGAAGCTGAACGTAAAGCTCGTACACGTCACCTCATCCAATTAGGCGCACTTTTTGAAATTGCTAACCTAGATCAGCGTGACCCCGCCGAATTACTTGGAGTTCTGCTTAAAACTGCTGAAATTGATCCAAATGATATGAAATGGCAAATTTGGAAAGAATTAGGACAAGAGATATTAAATCAACGTAAAATTAATTAACTACAAGAAACTTTTGCACCTTGAAACCTCATGCTTTATCTAACTTATAAGTTGCGATCTTAAAAATGAAAGAGATACGCGCTCATGTTGTTTTTAGTTTTAACTGGATAAAGCATAAAGCCATGCGTGGTTCAAATCCACTGTAAGCCTTGAAATAAATAGAAAAATCAAAAGGGCAGATAGGCTTCCCCTTTTCTGCCCAAATAAAAAAACGCCCCTCAGGGCGTTTAATGTACTTTAAAACACATAAGGTCGAACAAAGATCAGGAAGAAAATTCCGAGCATTAAGAACCACTTTAAGAAGTAGTACAGTTGACGGTTGGTTTTCTTCAAGGCTTTAGCTTTGATCCGCACTTGATAGACATAACCAAAGACTTTATTCAGTCCACCCGTTTGATCCCCTGCTTCATTTGGAGAGCTGGCAGCGGTCATAACTTTTTTACCAAACCAGTGATTGAAACGTTCCATAAAGCGTGTCTTTAATGGACGCTCGACATCGGCAAAGAAAATAATGCGGTTTTGATCAGTGGTGTTTTCGGCATAGTGAATATAAGTTTCATCAAAGACCACGCTTTCACCATCGCGCCATGAATAGCGCTCACCATCCACATCAATAAAGCAGCGATCATCATTCGGTGTGATCAACCCCAAGTGATAACGCAATGAACCCGCATAAGGGTCACGGTGACGAACCAAACGGCTGTCAGGTGCCAGCTCGGTAAACATCGCGGCTTTAATGGTCGGCAAGGTTTTCAGCAACGCCGTCGTTTTTGGACAAAGTTCAGCGGCTGATGGATGTGCAGAGTCATACCATTTCAGATAAAAACGCTTCCAGCCTGTTTTGAAAAAGGAGTTAAACCCCAAGTCATCATAACTGCTCGATGCTTTAATTCCGCCTTTTTCATATAAAGCTTTTGCTTCATCACGAATCATTTCCCAGTTTTCATCCAACACTTTTAAGTCTTGAAAATGCTGTGTATCGATATATGGCTGATTCGGTACCTTTGAAAACATGTACATGAGGTAGTTAATTGGCGCAAGAATCGTTGAGTGATCGAAAAATTGACGATAAAACGAGTGACGAACCTTCCCACGTTGCTGAATATAAAGTGCAGAAAGAATAAAAATCGCCAGAATGATCCACTTAATCATATGAAAACCTGGAAACCAAAGAAAACGAAATAAAAGAAAAAGACCAGTATTCGGTCTAGACTGCGAATTGTAGCATAGGCTGCAAAGTACGTCCTATTTCCAGCTTTTCATCACAAGTTTTCATTAATTATTGCAATTGGCACATGGTTTTATTGGAATAAGAAAAGCAAAGAAGTATTTAAAGAACTTAAACAAGCTATTGAAAACATAATTAATTAGTCAAATAGCCTAAGCAATAAAATTAGAATAGATCAAACATCCGCTTATTATTCTTAAACGCTTAATAAGCTCTCAACTTCTCAACTCGCCCCCAAAGCGTCGCACTTCGTGCTTTGGCTTTGGAAACGGTTGAGAGAGTTTCGGCAATACTCTCCCTAAAGGCGGTCATTTAAAAAAATGACGCATCCTTTAAGTATTGCCGATTTACCGTATATTCTTTTGGCTTCGGAGCCACGTATATCGGTCGTATCCGCACATAGCTTTGCAAACTATGCAGACAAGGACTAAAGGTCTTGCACCTCTCCCCACACGCTCCCTGTCGAAGTATGGCGGTATCTCTGCGAGGGTTTCCCCAACATACAACTTAACCAACCTATACAACTACTCTTAACGCTCCGCTTTTGTGAGATTCCCCTGTAGCGGTTTAGCCTTTCGACTATCGCTACGTTGCACCAGTGACACTTATTCCCTCCACATGCAACGCATGCCAATCCGTAAAACGGACACGCAGAAGCAGGCAAAGCTCGATCTATGATGCTTATTTGATGATTAAAAACACGTATTAACGAAGACTTATCATTTTGAGTCTTGATCTAAACACTGTTTATTGTGAAAATAGAGTTCAGGTACAAGCCTTGTGGTGAAATCTGCACGAGTTGGTAGCTCTGCTGATCTTCGTTACTTGATGTTAGCGCATCAAATAACTGCGTACCGCTGAATATAAAGCGAAAGCCCATTGAGTTTCAATACTGAATGGGCTTTTTCTTTTTCAGATGTTTGTTATTTAGGGTCTATCACGCAAAAATCTTTAGCATTTCCATATCCGCACTGTTCTTTCATCACTCGGACACACGTTTTAGATTCTCCATCGACTTTACAGCTTCCAAGATCAAACTGAATGCCTTGCTGTCTTAGGCTCTCGATCTGCGGGATATTTTCTAAAGGTTTGATATAAACACTAAACAGCCAAATGATGCCAAGCATAAGAATGGCGAAAATGCCTAAAACGATAGTGATGATTTTCCATGAAAATTGATCACTGGTTGATTCAATCGAGTTTTTTAAATGTCCAAGTGCTTTGGCGGTCTTAATAAGCTCCGCTGTACCCTCCTGTAAGCCCGTATTTAGCGATTTTGATACGGTACTATGGGTTTGCCCTGCTATGACCTTTTGAATGCGTTCTTCGGTGATTTGAAGCTCTTTAACAGCCTGATTGACTAGGTTCTGCTGTTGTTCTGCAACTGCCATCAGTGCATATAACTTTTTTTCATCAGGTGTCATCGGCTCATCCCCTTATAACTCATGGTTTTCTGTTGCTCTCGTTCTAATTTCTGCTGTTCTTTGTACTGCTGTAAGGCAAGCTGTTTGAAGCTGTCAAAATCAGCCTTAAAGCTCTCAATACCCTGTTTAATTTCTTTGTCTGAAATTGGGCTGTCTTTGAGTTCTTTCAGGTCTTTTTTAGGGTCGCCTAAGTCTAGTCGCTCAAGCTCTTTATAGGCTGTACGTGACTGTTGCAAGGCTTCCCTGATTTCAGGGTCTTTGGCTTGGCTTGGTAATAATTTTTTTTCGGGTTCTTTGTCTATGCCTTGCTCTTTGTAGCTTCGCATATCAATACGGCTATCAATTTGGTGTTTTTCTAAATGGCTGTTGCATAAATCTGCCCATCTTTGGCGTAGGTCTTTAATATCGGTTTTTCGTTCCTGGTAACTCTTGCCTGTATTGTCTTTTTTAGCTCCGCCACGTTCAGGATTTTTGCTGTTATAGCGTTTGAAATATTGCTCTGGATCTCGTTCGATTCCATCTTGCAGACGTTCATTAAACATCAGGTGGACGTGGGGCTGATCGTTGCCGTCCATTGCTTTAGGGTTATGAATCGCAAATTGATACGGATATTTTGAGCCGATCTCGGACTGAATGAAGTCCTCAACCAGTTCTAAGCGTTGCTCGGCATTCATTTCTCTAGGTAGGGCAATTTCATATTCTCGATAGGTACTGCCATTTTTGCGCTCGTAAAGGTCGGCTGCCTGCCAAAAGG
>NZ_VPEG01000089.1:0-3820 GCF_013417275.1 Acinetobacter sp. YH16038
TGATTAGGCATTCTGTACCGTTAGAGTTTAGATAATTAAATACATATTGTACCGAAATTAAATATTAAGTCTATAAATACGGTTTTTGAGTTGCTTTTTAAGACTTTATTTTGTTCCGTTAGGCTATGCTCTAAATATACATATTTAAATAACGAGTTTTTTCTCACTCATAAGAATTTGCAAGAATATATATACATTTATTGACATTAAGTAATTTAAATAAAATCAATATATGTATTTGCATATATGTGGAAATACGTATATAAATATATCTGAGTTTCTAATAGCAGAGTCAGTCAAAATGTTCTCGACCATAAAGATTTATCACAATCCTGAGTGTGGTACATCAAGGAATACCTTAGCTTTAATTCAAAATGCAGGAATTGAACCAATCGTTATTGAATATCTAATTACCCCACCTTCGAAAGCAGAATTAATTGAACTTATTCGTAGTGCTGGTTTAAGTGTTAGAGAAGCAATTCGTAAAAATGTACCTCCATATTCTGATTTAGAAATTGTTCGGGAAGATTGGTCTGATGAACAGCTTTTAAATTTTATGCTTCAACATCCTATTTTGATTAACCGCCCATTCGTTGTTACGGATTTAGGTACACGTTTGTGTCGTCCTTCTGAAGTTGTTTTGGATATTCTCCCGTTTCCTCAGAAAGGCGCATTTAGCAAAGAAGATGGTGAAAAAATTATTGATGAAAATGGCCTAAGAATTAAATAGCACTTTCTCATCTCTTGAATGGAAAGAATGTGAAGGAGACTTATATGGATCAAGTTAATTTTTTTAAATGCTTATCAGATGAAACACGTCTCAATATAGTGACATTAATTGTTGAAAATAAAGAACTATGTGTATGTGATTTGACTGAAAAACTACAACTCAGTCAACCTAAAATTTCAAGACATTTAGCCCTTTTACGTGCTTCAGGGCTACTTCAAGATCGCAGACAAGGCCAATGGGTTTACTACAGTATCAATCCAAAATTGGCCAACTGGTGTTATGAAATTTTAGATATTTTGAAGACGGTTCAATCTCAATCAAAGCTGGATGATCAACACCCCCTTTCTGTAAATAGTTATTGTGAGTAATTCAATGAAATTTTTATTTTTATGTACTGGAAATAGCTGCCGTAGCATTTTGTCTGAAGTTTTGTTTAATAGCCGAGCACCAGAAGGTTGGAAAGCCTATAGCGCTGGGAGTAAGCCTTCAGGTCAAGTTCACCCGCTAACTTTAGAAACCCTTGAAAACTTAGGGTTATCTACTGAAGGTTTATGGAGTAAAACGATTGATGACTGTGAACAGTACCAACCTGATGTTGTGATCACGGTATGTGACTCTGCTGCTCAAGAAGCCTGTCCACTTTATTTGGGTGGAGCAATCAAGGCACATTGGGGCCTAGCTGATCCTTCACACCTGGAAGTAAATAAAGAAGAAAAAATGAAAGCTTTTATGACCACTGTTGAACATATCAACCGTCGTTTAGATGCTTTATTTGCCCTAGATGTAAATAAACTTTCTCGTCCTGAACTCATTGCTGAAATCAATAAAATTTCGAATGTTGAGTAAGAGATATGTCTGAAAAACGCTTATCCTTTTTAGATCGTAACCTGACGCTATGGATTTTTATTGCCATGGCTCTAGGTATTGCAATCGGAAACTTCTTTCCGCAAGCTTCTGTCGCACTCGATCAATTAAGTATCAACTCTGTGAATATTCCAATTGCAGTTGGTCTTATTCTGATGATGTATCCCCCCCTGGCAAAAGTGAACTATGCGACGTTGCCACAAGTATTTAAAGATAAAAAAACACTAACTTTATCTTTAATACAAAACTGGCTAATTGCCCCAGTACTGATGTTTGCTCTGGCTATTATATTTTTACATAGCTATCCCGAATATATGACTGGTGTCATCCTAATTGGTCTAGCTCGATGTATTGCCATGGTATTGGTTTGGAATGGCCTAGCTTGTGGTGATAATCAATATGTTGCAGCCTTAGTTGCCTTTAACAGTATCTTCCAGATTTTATTCTTCAGTACCTATGCCTGGTTATTCCTGACCTTCCTGCCACCTTATTTCGGTGTTGCTTCACAGGTCATTAATGTTGATTTCTGGACCATCACCCATGCTGTTCTGGTTTATCTTGGTATTCCATTTCTGTTGGGTTTCTTAACGCGTTGGATTCTGGTGAAACAAAAAGGGGTAGAGTGGTATGAAACTCAGTTTATTCCGAAAATCAGCCCGCTGAGTTTAATGGCTTTACTGTTCACGATTCTGGCCATGTTTAGCCTAAAAGGTGGTGATGTCGTGAGTCTTCCACTGGAAGTTTTACGAATCGCGGTTCCTTTAACCATTTACTTCGTTTTGATGTTCTTTATCAGCTTCTTCATGAGTAAATGGATGGGCAATGACTATCCTAAGACCACAGCAATCGCATTTACTGCAGCCGGGAATAATTTTGAATTATCACTGGCAGTCGCAATTGCCACTTTTGGTATCGCTTCACCTGTTGCTTTTACCACGATTATTGGTCCATTGGTCGAAGTTCCGGTGTTGATTGCCTTGGTGAGTGTTTCGCTCTGGCTGAGAAAAAAAGTTTTTAAAGAGGCCTAATTCTATGAATCTCCCAAACGTAGATCTTAATCTTCTTGAGCAACCGACTTTTGAAAAAGTTCAGGCAAAAGAACTTGCTCATCCCCCTCGCATTTTGCTCCTTTACGGCTCGAATCGAGAACGCTCTTACAGTCGCCTTGCCGTTCTTGAAGCCGGTCGAATCCTGGAGCATTTTGGGGCGGAAGTAAAAATCTTTCATCCTAAAGGGCTTCCTTTACCTGAAGATGCGGATACTGAGCATCCAAAAGTAAAAGAGTTGCATGAACTTTTAGCATGGTCAGAAGGCATGGTCTGGTGTTCACCTGAACGCCATGGTTCTATGAGTTCAATTTTTAAATCACAAATAGACTGGATTCCACTGGCAGGGGGTGCAATCCGTGCCACCCAAGGTAAAACTCTTGCCTTGATGCAAGTCAGTGGCGGATCACAGTCATTTAACAGCCTGAACCAGATGCGTATTTTGGGTCGTTGGATGCGGATGATCACCATTCCAAATCAGTCCTCAGTTCCAAAAGCATTCTTGGAATTCGAAGAAGATGGACGAATGAAACCTTCAGCTTTCTATGACCGGATTGTGGATGTGATGGAAGAGTTATTTAAGTTCACCCTACTGACCCGTGGTCAAAGCAAATACCTGACAGATCGTTATTCTGAACGTAAGGAATCGGCTGAAGAATTATCTAAACGTGTGAATCAGCGTAGTTTGTAAACGCTAGGTGATATTAAATGCAAAAGAGACATTCTAAATTAATTATTCTAGGTTCAGGCCCTGCGGGTTATAGCGCAGCTGTATATGCTGCACGTGCCAACTTAAAGCCAACGCTGATTGCCGGTTTACAGCTAGGTGGTCAGTTGACCACAACAACCGAAGTCGACAATTGGCCGGGTGACCCTGAAGGTCTAACTGGTCCTGCACTCATGGAACGTATGCAAGCGCATGCTGAACGCTTTGGTACTGACATTGTCTATGACCATATCAACGAAGTTGATTTAAGCGTTCGTCCATTCGTTCTAAAAGGTGATATGGAAGAGTTCACTTGTGATGCCCTGATTATTGCAACAGGTGCAACGGGCACTGTTGCAAATAACCACGAATGGTAAGCTGAAGACTGTTTTAGCTAAAGGTGCAGCATATGAATCCTTTCCATGGTCGGCATTTTCAGGGCGAAATCATTCTTTGGGCTGTGCGCTGGTATTG
>NZ_VPEG01000090.1:0-3750 GCF_013417275.1 Acinetobacter sp. YH16038
ATCTGGATTGCGATGATCGCCTATTTATTGGTGAGTTTCGCTCAACATTTAGGAAAAACAGGTTGGACAGTTCAACGTTTACTCAGAATAATTCAAGTGAATTTGTTTGAAAGAAGAACTTTAAAAGTTTTATTTTCACCCGATAAAATACCCATAAAACAAGAGGAAGCTCAAATGAGCTTCCTCTTGTGAAAAATTGTGGGACAGCAATGGCTCTAGAGTCTCTTTTTTATTTGAGTTATAAGCTTACGTAAGTTGTAGGAATCTTGTGTAATCAAAACCTTGTAGAATGTTGCGAAAACAATAAAATACCCACCAAAGCTCAACAATATTCTTTAATCCCTTCCATATAAACTACGCATCTGTTGAATGATCTAGGGACACATATCATGTTTACAGATGGAAGAATTAAAACCTATAATGCTGTACGTGGGACTGGGAGTATTGAACTGGCAAATAATGCACACGAGCTTAATTTTCAGTTAGACCAACTACCTTCACCTGAAATAGCACCTCAAGTCGGAGAACGACTTAAATTTAGAATCATTGAAGAGCAGAACACGATTCAACTGGACAATATGGTACGTTTGGATATCAAGCGTCAGGAAGAGTTCGTCTCTGAAGTAGTCGCCTTGCCATCTTTAGCTTCTACTACAATAGTTAATCCGGCACGCAATACTATTTTCTTTAGTCCTACACTCTGGTTGATTCTGGTAACAGCAATTGGATTTATGATTTTTGGAGAAATTTAAGTTAGGTTCTCATTTACTAAGATATTTGTCTCATCATTCAAATAAAAAAGCATCTTACGGTGCTTTTTTATTTTTAGAATTTTCATCAGTTTTTGAATACAATAATTAAAAATATCAAACAATAGAGTGAATTATGTTTTTAGAGGGGAAGATCAAGACCTATAACGAAGAACGAGGTTTTGGTTTTATTGAGATAGCGGGTGAGTCAAAAGATTTATTCTTCCATATTAAAGACTTCCCAAATAAGAACGTGCCACCAAAAGTTGGGGAAAGTTTAAAGTTTCTCAAAGTACAGGATGCAGGCAAGTTTAAAGCAGATCATATTGTTCGTTTAGATATCTCATATCAAAAGACACCTTCAAAAATTGTTAGTCAACATAATGATCTTCAGATCGAAAGAGCAGTACCTTATCGTCAGCCTAAAAATTCAGTTTTATCAAAATTGATTACAGGCATTGGTTTAATCATTATCGTGATACTTGCTGTATTGGTTTATGGAAAATACCAAAACTATAAAATACAAAAGCAACAGCAACTTGAGCATTTAATGCAAGAACAAAAAAGGCTTGTTTCAGAACAACGTGCTGCTTTAGGTAACTTACCTGAACAAGGCCTAAGTGAACAAGGAAGGAAGAATTTAGAGGTATCCACAAATACTCCTATTAGAAGTACTGCCTCATCCACTTCAGTGTCTTCACCTTATCAATGTGATGGTAGAACCCATTGTAGCCAGATGCGCTCTTATGATGAAGCGGTATTCTTTTTGCGAAATTGCCCGGGTACTCAAATGGATGGAAATCATGACGGTGTTCCATGTGAAAGACAGTTTAAGGAAGAAATTAGTAAGAGACATTTATTCAGGTAATAAAAAAGCGCCCTTAGGCGCTTTTTTATTTCAACAAAATTTTAAGCTTCACAGAATTTCATAAAGGCTTTAAGACCTGGACCTTGATATTTCTGGCGGTGTACCAGCATAAATAAAGGACGGGTGAGTGACCAGAATGGAGTATTCAGAATGACCAGTTGACCTTTTTCCTGCAAAGGTTCAATCGCCAGCTTGGAAATACAAGACATCCCTAAACCACCTGCCACAATCTTCAGAATCGCTTCATTATGGCCTAGAGTCAGACGAATATTGGCATCAGGTACGTCTTTTAGAATGGCATTATCAAAGACTTCACGAGTCCCTGAACCTTCTTCACGTAAAATCCATTCAACCGATTTAAAATCTTCAGCAGTAAGCGGATGGTTTAGCTGAGCTAGGGGATGATCCGGCGCACAGCACACTGCGAGTTCATCATCGCGCCAATGAATACATTGCAGCTGCGGTAGATGACAAGAACCTTCAATCAGGGCCAAATCTAGCTGGAACTGATTCACAGCTTCAATCATTTGACGGGTATTGCCGACTTGCAGTTGCAAGTGAGCCTGTGGCTGGATTTTCAGGAAATCCGCCATCAGGTCTGGCATCAGATAGTCAGAAATGGTCAGCGTCGCACCGAGACGAAGATCGATGCTTTGCAGTTCACCTTTGGCTGCCTGCTCGAAAGCTTCACAGCGGCCAAGGATTTCAAGAGCTTGTGGGAGAAGAAAACGACCTAAGTCATTGAGCTGTAAACGCTTACCAAGACGGTCGAATAAAGGCGCGCCAAGACCATCTTCTAAATCTGCTAAAGCCATACTCGCCGCACTTTGGGTGAGTTTGACTGCATCACTGGCTTTGGTGACGGTGCCTTCTTGAGCAACTGCTACAAAAACAGCCAACTGGCGTAAAGTCATGCGCATGAATAGAGCCTTAACATTTAAAAAATATTAATAAATTATGCTGTCATGCTACCATGAGCATAGTCTTTGATGCCACGTTTGAATCATGTCTATTGAAAAATTTAGCTTAGAAAAGATTTTATCTGTACACCGTTGGACCAATACGTTGTTTAGTTTCACCATGACCAGACCTGTACATTTCAAGTTTACGGCAGGACAGTTTGCGCGTATTGGCTTGAAAGTGGGGGATGAACTGGTCGTTCGGGCATATTCAGTCGTGTCATCGCCTTTTGATGAAACGCTGGAATTTTTTTCGATTGTGGTTCCGGAAGGGAAATTTACTTCGAATTTACAACATCTTAAAGTAGGCGATGAACTCTACTTAGAGAAAATTTCCTATGGCTATCTGACTTTGGCACGTTATCAATTGCCATTACCACAAGATTTATGGCTGCTTGGTACCGGTACAGGTCTGGCACCATTTTTATCCATGCTGCAAGACTTTGAGACCTGGAATAAATATAAATATATTAACTTGATTTATAGCGTCCGTACGCAAGACGAACTGGCTTATGTCGACCGTATTCAGGAAATTGCCGAGACCTTTGGCGAAGATCATACTGGCTTTAAATTTATTCCAATCATTACTCGTGATCCTGAAGCAGCACTTCACCATCGTTTACCGATCCTGATTGAAAATGGGAAACTTGAACGGGCAGCAGGACTTCAGCTTAATCCTGAAACCAGTCACGTGATGCTCTGTGGTAATCCGGAAATGGTTGAAGATACCAAAGAAGCGCTAAAAGCACGTGGCCTGACTATGAACCGTCGTGGTGAAGGAAATATTGCAGTAGAGAATTATTGGTAATCCTTTATCACCCTCTCGTTGGGAGAGGGATGGGGTGAGGGTTCTTAAATAATTTACCTCTCCCTAACCCTCTCCCAAGAGGAGAGGGAATAAAACCTTTTCTCTTTATTAAAGGAGGAGGGGGGAGTGAATTTAAAAACAAAGAATTAGGGTGTGTTGACACTTTTAGCTTAAAAAAATAGCGAAGTAGTAAAATCAAATCGCCAAACCCAATTTTACTATTCGCTATGCCTCGTACCATGCTGACAGATCAACACTGGCAAAAGTTGAAAGTTATTCTGCGTAATTTATCCATTCACCACAACTCAAATTTACGCAATTTTATTGAAGCTATTCTCTATAGAATTAGAACAGGCTGTCCGTGGC
>NZ_VPEG01000091.1:0-3740 GCF_013417275.1 Acinetobacter sp. YH16038
TCAGCCCGAGCAAAGCGAGGGATGTGGGGACGTTGAAAGAGAGTTGAGAGCATTTTGTTTTACAAGATTTATGCCAATACTTCCTAGAGTTTATATACCGCGTCAATTGATTTAATTTTCATATAACAACTTTGTCCATTTTTAAATAAGCAAGGATACACAGCTACCCCTATTTAACTTTGTTAAACAGTGATAGTCTGTGACCTTGATCAGGGGCTTCACCCCCGATACCCCCGAAAAGCTTTAAAAAGAAAAATCAAAGATTTTCCAATTTAAAGCTTACAAAAGCCAAAGCAGGGTAGATTGAAATGTCAGGACATGAACAACAAGAGAATAAGCAAGGTAAAGCTGTTCGAGAGAGAACCTTTAAAGTCAGACTTTCTGAATCAGAATATCAATTGCTTGATTCAAATAATCCTTATGGTTCGATTGCAAAGTTACTTAGACAAGCAGCAGTAGAGAAAGCGACTAAAATTCATAATTCCAAAGCAGATGATGACCAAAAAATTAAAGTAACAAAGGTTGTTGAATCTTCGTATAGCAAGACAGAGCGAGTGTTAATTTTAGAACTTGGTCGAATTGGTAATAATGTGAATCAGATTGCCAAAGCCGTGAATACCGATATTGCAGGGGTAGGTACTTTTGACAAAGTGAAGTTACTTCATTTATTGATTTCAATTGATCAACAGCTTCGGGAGTTACGTCCAGATGATCGTTGATTTTTTTCGACATGGTTCAGGTTTGTCAAAAGGTTGTCTTGATTATTTATTGGGTGAAGATCGAGAGCGTGAACACGCACAGGTGCTTAGTGGTGATGTAGAACTGACAGCACAATTGATTGATAGCAGTCCTTTTGCAAAAAAATATACCAGTGGTTGTTTGTCCTTTTATGAGCATGATTTATCTGACCAGGATAAACAGAAAATAATGCAAAATTTTGAGGAATGTTTATTTCCAGGACTAGATAAAGACCAGTATCAAATTTTATGGGTGCAGCACCAAGACAAAATTAATCAGGACACAGGTGAGACAAGGCTTGAGCTTAATTTTGTGATTCCCAATGTTGAGCTTTCAACAGGCAAACGCCTACAGCCATTCTATGCGCCAGTCGATTTAGATCGAGTCGATCTATTTAAGCAGATCACCAATACCGAACATTCACTGTATGACCCCGATGATCCTGAACATCGACAGCTATTTTTAAATAAAAAGAATCTACCCAAAGATATTAAGGATTTTAAAGAGCAGTTACATCAACGTGTTTACCGAGCGGTTGCCAATGGTGAAGTTGCCGATCGGCAAGAATTGGTGCAATGGCTTGAATCGAATCAAATCAATGTCACCCGACAAGTAAAAAATTCCATATCCATTGAAAACCCGTATGAGGGCGCAAAACGTCCTATCCGTTTAGAGGGCGAGATTTATGAGCAAAGCTTTAGAGCTACTGGCGAATATCGACAAGAAGTACAACAACGAATTGAAGAATACAGAGGAACAACTTCTGAGCGGTATCGAGCAAACGTCACAGACTATCAGAGACAGCTTGAACACAAGAGCCAATATCACAGCGACCGCTATCCAACAGTCGGACGAGAAAATAGCCCAGAGCATTCAAAACAACGCCCAGACGGTCGAGAAGGAATTGAGCCAGTATCAAACCTTACTGCAATCGAAATTGAGCCATTTAACGAAATTAAACGAGCAAATACAGAGCCAAGAACAACAAGCCCAGAATCAAGCGGTACAGAAAAAACTTACCATTTTGAATATGGGACTGATTTCAGTAGTAGTTATTTTGCTTATAGCAATTTTCTCGCTTGGTCTCGTCACCAAAAACAAGTACAGCGAGATGCAGACGCTAAATACAGTGATCAACGAGAAGCAAATGAGGGTCGATCATTTGAACCGATCGGGAGGCAGTTTGACGATCAGCACATGCAAGCGACCAGACAGCAAAGCACAACGTCTCTGTATTCAGATCAACAAGAATGCAGGGGAATGGCAGAACGGTTACATGATTCCAATGGGGTACTAAACGATGACGGAATTAGAAACACAATTATTGAGAATCATCGAAGAACAACAGCAACAGTTACTGCAACAACAATCGCAATTGCAGAAGCAACAGCAAGCTTTAGACACAATGCAAACCAAGATTATCCAAGCTTTATCAGCTCAATCAAAGGCAATCGAGAGCGATCAGCAAAGCTTACAGCAAGCACAGAAATCATTAGCGACAATACAGAAGCAATTTCACGAGCTAGAACGCAGTACAGCAAGCTATACCGAGCAGATCAATGGAAAAGTTCGAGAGATGAGCCAGATTACAGCCAACAACGAAGAAGCATTGGGGAAAATCTCAGTCTTACAACACTCAGTCTCGTTACAAGTGACCAAAGCTCAGCAGAATTTGCTCGAAACGTCGGAGATATTGAAAAAAATCTCGTCCAGATGAATGAGCGTAAACAAGAGATAGAAAAACCTCGACCTAAGCAGGATCGAGGGATGGATTTTGGGATGTAGTTTAATTCTGTGTGAATAGTTTACTAATTACACCAATAACAGCGAGTATGGCTAAAAAAGCGAATGTAATACCAATTGAAATTAATCCTGCAACTAATAGAACTAATAGGTATCCTCCAAAACTATTGGGCTCTACAATGTTATAAGCAACAATTAAAAGGACTATTGTTAAAATAATTTTCATTTCTTAAGGTACGTATTTCAAAATACTGAGTTATTCAAATTTTCACATTTTTTAGGTATTCGAGTGCATAAATATTTTCTTATTTTCCTTACAATTCTTTCATTTTCATCAAGTTTATATGCTTTTTCTGATGCTGAAATTATTGAAAGAGCTAAGCAAGGCTATGCAGAGGATCAACTTACTCTTGCTGTTATGTACAAAGAGGGAGTAGGTGTACAAAAAAATATGGCTGAAGCTATAAAATGGTTTGAAAAGGCAGCTAATCAAGAAAATACAGATGCTCTGTTCATGCTTGGTGCAATTTATCAAAATGGCATGGGGGTATCTGTTAATTTAAATAAGGCAGCCAACTTATATCAAAAAGCTAGCAATAAAGGAGATATAGCAGCCACACGTGAGCTAGCCACCATGTATTTATTCGGAAATGGTGTTGTTAAGAACCCCGCAAAAGCAGTCTCTCTTTTTACTCAAGCTGCGAATAAAGGTGATATTACAGCTCAGACAAAGCTTGGATTAATGTATGTAAGAGGAATAATTGTAAAACAAGATATAACTAAGGGAATGTCTTTATTGAGAAGTTCTGCATTAAAAGGTGATAAAGATGCATTGTATCTTATTGAAAAATATAACAAAGAAAATATAGTTAAATAAAATAATTAAATACATCATAGCCATGAAAAATATTTTCAATGGCTATGCTCGCAAGCTAAATATGGTGATTCTTTTTTAAAAATTCTTTTTGCTTTTTTTCCCATAATTCAAAGTGCTTTTTTAGATTTGAAAGAGATCCTTTATAAAAATCACCTTTCAGAGTCATGTCCTTAATGCCGCATCTTTCTGATAAATACATAATATACGTTTCTGGAGAGTCATTTAGTTTGTGGATCACAAAGTTGACAGGAAAAACTAAATCACATGGTTGTCCATTTGGATATGTATTAAATTCTATTGAAGTTTTGATAAATAAGGTATTGTTTAGTCCATCAGATGAATAGTATCTAGTCTCGTAGCTTCCATTAGGAAAGTAAGAATG
>NZ_VPEG01000092.1:0-3731 GCF_013417275.1 Acinetobacter sp. YH16038
TAATGATGATTTACCTACGCCAGTTGATCCAAAAATACCGACTCGTGGCGTGTAACCTTTTATTTCCCTTATTTTCTTTTCGATTGCTTGTCTAATTTTTTCTTTGCTGTTTAGTGTCGATTTATCAATATATTCCATTTTAAGAACCTATATTGTCAAGAAATATTACTTATAAATAAACCACCTATTTTATAAGTGGTATTTTATTGTATTCGATAAATGTTATCTAGAGCTGTGTTCAGGTTGTTGTGAGACTAAACCTTTTAAGCGATTTCCTAAAAAGGTGGGGTACATGGAGCTCAGAAAACAAACTATCCCAAGACTGTTTTTTAGTCATGTTGCTTTGGAGAGAGGGTGGGATGAACTATGGCAATTATTGTGTCTGATGCTGATATCGAACTGTTTTATCCATCTATGCAAGGATATGGATGAGAAAATTTGCTGTTTTGACCCATTCGCCCTTCTGAACGGTTGAAACTGTTCGCGAATCACTTTTGTGCATAGTTATGCAGCCCCATAAAAATAATTCTGACGCATTTTTCGGGGTTGCCCTGGTGTTTCCTTGTATTTTTGCGTTTTTTGCGTCAGAAAGCGATTGAGAGCGTTTTAAGGGGTTCGTACAACAGGAGTTATGGTAAATGGATCGTTTTTGCGGGAAGGCTCGACAGGTTTTGTTGTTGGGGGTAGTGTAAGCGACTGAAAAACAAACGCCCCTGAAATTCGTGTCTATCCGCCAAGACTTTCACGAAAATACAGGGGCGATGTCGGTCGATAACCTGGAAGGAATCGTAACACATGAGCGCCGCGCTTCAATACTTCGAAGAAAATTTACCCCACCGTCCCTATCACACGGATGATCTCGCTTTTGGTCTTCGCATCTCCGGCAAAGGGCGTGCGCTTCTTGCGCGGTACATCCAGCAGAACCAGCCTCATGCGCAGTTCTGGCTGGTTTTTGACGTTGACCGTGTAGGAGCTGCGATTGACTGGAGCGACCGGAACGCTCCCGCGCCGAACATCACCGTAAAAAATCCTGTGAACGGTCATGCTCACCTGCTCTACGCACTCAATATCGCCGTGAGAACCGCGCCGGACAGCTCGGTTAAGGCGCTGAAATACGCCGCTGCGATTGAACGTTCGCTGTGTGAGAAACTTTGTGCAGATGTGAACTACAGCGGACTGATTTGCAAAAATCCGTTCCACCTGGAATGGCAGGTGATGGAGTGGCGCGAGGAGGCCTATACCCTCGATGAACTGGCTGATTATCTCGATTTGAGCGCCTCAGCGCGCCGTAGCATCGATAAACATTACGGGATGGGGCGAAACTGCCATCTGTTCGAAATGACGCGCAAATGGGCTTACAGGGCGATTCGTCAGGGCTGGCCAGCATTCTCACAGTGGCTTGATGCCGTGATTCAGCGTGTCGAAATGTACAACGCATCGCTTCCCGTTCCGCTTTCTCCGCCTGAATGTCGGGCTATTGGCAAGAGCATTGCGAAATACACGCACAGGAACTTCACGCCGGAAACTTTCGCACAGTATGTGGCTGATACGCACACCCCAGAAATACAGGCCAAGAGAGGCCGGAAAGGTGGTATCGCTAAAGGCGAAGCCTACGATGACAAGCGTTTCATGGCGCTATGTATGCTGGAGAATGGATATTCTCAGAAAGCTATTGCGGCGATGCTGAATGTACATCGTAATACGATCCGTAATTGGGCAATGCACAAATAGCCTATATCAGATAACAGCGCCTTTTCGGCGTCTTTTTGAGCTGAGGGCTTTCCGGCGGTTTTCTCCTTTCAGCCCAGCAATGGTGCTGTTTTCCGCATGATTGCGCTGGTAGTGCTCGCCGCAGTCTCATGACCGAGCGTAGCGAGCGAATGAGCGAGGAAGCACCAGGGAATCGGAACACGGATGGAGGCACTTACGCGTCTGGGTTTGGGGATGTCTCCAGATCGTACTTAAGTTCCTTAAGTGCCTGTAATATCCTGTCTTTTTTATAGCATAGCTCGCCTGTTTTTGTGTCTACCAGTCCTGCTTCGATCAGTAGCCCAGCCGCGAGAAAGAGCCGGTGATTGCGTTCTCGTCGTTGTTTTTTTCCCTCGATTCGTTTTTGGACCGCCTGTTTTCGTTCGCTCTCCTGTGCCTGTAAGTCGTTTTTTTCCGCTGTTGCCAGTACGTGGAGGAGTTTGCGTTCCTGTTCTGTGAGTCCTGCTTCGTTGTCGAGCAGGTCAATAATCTGTCTCTGTCGTGCGGTCTGTTCTCCGAGCTTCCTGATGAATCCGATCCGTTTCTTCAGCCATTCGATGTTGCTGATGCGCATGTTCGTGGTGCTCCCTGGTGTTTTTTGCGGTGTGTTGTGGTCGTGCAGTATATCGCTTGCGGTCGGTGGGTGCAGGGGGGTATCTTCCTTCTAATTCGTGAAATTAGAAGGAAGCGCACTTATATGTTTCTCTCCTTCGTCGAGAAACAGTGCGCTCCTGCGGAGGGCTGAAACCGTGGCAACCTATCACCTCAGCGTTAAATTTGGAGGCAAGGGACAGGCTGCAAACCACGCCGATTACATCGAGCGCAAAGGGGAGTATGCGAAACGGAAAGATCTGGAATACACGGAGCACGGAAACATGCCGGAATGGGCCAGGGATAATCCTTCCCATTTCTGGCAGGCGGCTGTATCAGAAAGTTGTGACACTGGAAGATAAACTGGCGGAGAAAACTGTCACGGGTAAGAGCCGGAAAAACTGACGCGCTCTGTGAGGTGTTTGAATTGTTCGCTGTTCACATCGGATAAAACCGATCTTGGAAAAAGAAACGTTGATAACTAAGATTCAGGATAGTAATCATCCTGAATCTTAATGAATTACCAGAATTTAAGTTTTGATAGTATTTTCTTACCTGCAGCAACAACAGTTGCAGCTACTACTTCAACAACTACATCCTTTACGTTATCCCAGGCTTCACCTGTCCATTCTTTAATGGTGTCCCATACGCCCTTTTCTGCGCTTTCTGCCATTTTTTCTGTTTTTATTTCTTCTCCTGCTTCGCGATAGAGAGCATATTTTTTCTCCTTTGGGAGGATGTCTATTATTGTCTCCATTGCTTTAGAAATATTAAACTTTCTTTTGACTGATGTAGGTATAATGTATGAAGCAGGAACAGAAAAGGCAGTACTTACTTCTAGTATTTTCTCATTTACACTAGCTAACTGCTCTTTTGTCGGCTCGTTTTTCTTTTTATCCCAAAGAAGTTCACCTTCATCGTCTTCTGTTGGTTCTATTTTATCTATTTGGTTTATGAAAAATACAACAGGACATTTTTTTATATTAGGTAGCAATATATCGTTATATACCTTTTGAGAAATTGCGTAAGCCCTTTCATCAGACTTTATTACCCATACAACTAGGTCTAACTTTGCAACATTCTCTTTGTATAGATTATAATATTCTTTGTCTCTTTCCAAGGTTTCACCAACACCAGGAAAGTCTATTATCGTAAGTCCTCCCTCATTTCCATCTTCTGGCTTGATATGAATTTCTTGAATCTCTCTTGTGCAAGCAGCGACGTTACTGACTGGGGCTACATCACGACCAAATAATGCATTGCATAATGATGATTTACCTACGCCAGTTGATCCAAAAATACCGACTCGTGGCGTGTAACCTTTTATTTCCCTTATTTTCTTTTCGATTGCTTGTCTAATTTTTTCTTTGCTGTTTAGTGTCGATTTATCA
>NZ_VPEG01000093.1:0-3712 GCF_013417275.1 Acinetobacter sp. YH16038
TACATTTGATTGTTGATGCACATGGCAATCCTATTGATTTCATGATTACCGATGGAACCACACATGATGTTAAAGTTGCGCCTGATTTAATATCAACATTAGATTTAAAAGAGACAAAAGTGGTATGTGCAGATAAAGGCTATGATTCAGAACCACTGCGTGAACAGATCAGGAAAACAGGGACTAAAGCGAATATACCAAAGAAAACGAATAGCCAATCGAACAATGACCATATGGACTGGTATTTATATAAAATCAGGCATTTAGTTGAAAATATGTTTTGTAGATTAAAGCAATTTAGAGGAATAGCTACTCGATATGACAAGCTCAAAAGAAATTATCAAAGTTCTGTTGCCTTAGTCTGTATATTTTTATGGCTACCGTTATAGGGTTAATTATGAACAGTAAGTGTCAACAGACCCTATTCAATCATGAGGGAAGCATTTGCTCCCCTTTTTTTTGATCTTTAATTTTAGATATTTTGATTAAAAGTATCGCAAGCAGACATCTGACCTGATTTCAGACCGGTATTAAACCATTTTACCCGCTGTGCACTGGTACCGTGAGTAAAGCTGTCTGGTACGACATGGCCTTGTGCCTTTTTCTGCAGATAATCATCACCGATCTTGTGTGCCGCATCCATGGCTTCCTGTACATCACCCTGCTCCAGGAACTGAGTACGCTCATGGTTATGATAAGCCCATACCCCAGCCAGACAATCTGCCTGTAGTTCTTGACGTACAGAAAGCTGATTGCCCTGTGCTTGAGTGGCTTGTTGACGTGCCTGCTGTACCTGTGAAGAAATACCTAAAATGGTCTGGATATGATGCCCCACCTCATGCGCTACCACATAGGCTTGAGCAAAATCACCTGCCTGATCATTGCGAGATAACTCGGTTGAGTTCTGTTCCCCACTGATTCCCATCTGAGTACGCATATCTTTAAAGAATGCCGTATCAATATAAACTTTCTGGTCTGCCGGACAGTAAAAAGGTCCCATGGCCGATTGCGCCGTACCACAACCAGAATTTACCACACCACTAAATAAAACCAGTTTGGGTGCAGTATATTGCTGGTTCAATTGCTGCTGGAATACTTGAGACCAGGTATCTTCTGTATCGGCAAGCACAGTTCCTACAAAATCAATCGCTTCTTGCTGCTCTGGCGTTGGATTTTCCAGGCCCCGTGTTTCTGCACTAGAAACACCTTGTGTGACCTGCTTGGTGGTTTGATAGGCTTGCTGTGGATCAACGCCAAAAAACTTCCAGGCCACGAAAGCAATAATCAACCCGAGAATACTGATTCCACCGGCTTTGGCACCTCCGCCACGACGGTCTTCTACATTGCTACTAACACGACGTCCTTTCCAGCGCATAGTGAGATTCCTTATAGTTTAAATTCAGTTTATTTTAACGGGCCTGCTTTATGCCTGCTTTGGTTTCGATCTGATTTTTTGAATAAAGCCAATCAAGATAAATACGATTAACCCTGCCACAAAACCAATCACCAGATTAATAAATGTAGGCGTAACAGCCCCTACAATGCTTCCTAGGCTAGGAATATGCTCTACATACTCAACTGAATCTTCAGTGAAATGATGAAACCATGGAATGGTATGGGCAATAATCCCTCCACCGACCAGGAACATCGCAATCGTACCTACAATCGTCAGGGTTTTCATCAATTTAGGGGCAAAAGCCAGCAATCCACGGCCTACACTTTGTTTGAAGCTGGATGCCTGTTTAGTCAGGTACAAGCCTAAATCATCAATTTTAACAATCATGGCAACGAAGCCGTACACCCCGACTGTCATTAATATGGCAATCCCTGCCAGTACGATGACCTTGGTGGTAAAAGCTGCGGCTGCCACGGTGCCCAAAGAAATCACTACAATTTCCGCAGACAAAATAAAGTCAGTTCGGATCGCACCCTTAATTTTCTCTTTTTCAAATGTGGCTAAATCGGTTTCGATCGTAGTGAATTCAGCCTCAGCGTCTTCTTCAGTCTTGACTTTCTTATGCTTTAAGCTATGCAGGACTTTTTCTACGCCTTCATAACAGAGAAACAGGCCACCAATCATCAGTAAAGGATTGATTAACCAGGGTGCAACCAAACCAATAAGTAAAGCCAGAGGAACAAGAATCAGCTTATTAATAAAAGAACCTTTCGCTACTCCCCACACTACAGGAAGTTCACGTTCTGCCCGTACACCGCTGACTTGCTGGGCATTTAATGCCAAGTCATCCCCCAAGACACCTGCCGTCTTTTTTGCAGCCATCTTGCTCATCACGGCAACATCGTCTAAAACAGTCGCAATATCATCCAATAATATTAATAAGCTGCTCGCCATTTTTGTTATCCTTATCATCTTTAGACATATTTTAATGAAAATATTTAAAAAATATTGTATTCACTTGTTTAATTAATAAGATTTTTTTACTGCGGCTTTTTTTCTGGCTGACATTCAAAAACAGAATGCCGTACAATGTGGCCATTCGTTAAAATATAGATGTAGTACAGACTACTTTTTGGAATAGATAATGAGTAATCAAGATAATCGTCCAGTAATCTTGACTGGCGACCGTCCTACCGGACAGCTTCACCTTGGCCATTTTGTCGGTTCATTACGCTCTCGCGTAGGTTTACAAGATTCTCACCATCAACATTTGTTACTCGCTGATGCTCAAGCCCTGACAGATAATGCAGACAACTTTGAAAAAGTACGTCGCAATATTATTGAAGTAGCAACAGATTATCTGGCTGTCGGTATTGATCCAACCAAAACTACTATCTGTGTTCAGTCTTGCCTGCCAGCCTTAAACGAACTGACGATGCTCTATCTGAACTTTGTGACAGTTTCACGTCTAGAGCGCAACCCGACCATTAAATCAGAAATTCAGATGCGTGGTTTTGAGCGTGATATTCCTGCAGGTTTCTTATGCTATCCAGTGGCTCAAGCAGCAGATATCACAGCCTTTAAAGCAACTGTAGTTCCGGTGGGCGAAGACCAGATTCCAATGATCGAACAGACCAATGAGATTGTACGTCGCCTTAACCGTCAGATTGGCCGTGAATTACTGCCTGAATGTAAAGCGCTGCTTTCTAATGTGGGACGCTTACCAGGTTTTGACGGTAAAGCGAAAATGTCTAAATCATTAGGTAATACTATTGTTCTAGATGCCTCTGACAAAGACATCAAAAAAGCTGTCAATGCGATGTATACCGATCCGAATCACCTTCGCATCGAAGATCCAGGCCAGGTTGAAGGCAATGTGGTATTTACTTACCTGGATGCATTCGACACCAATAAAGAAGAACTGGAAGAACTGAAAGCACATTATCGCCGTGGTGGTTTAGGTGATGGTACGGTGAAAAAACGTCTGGAAGGTATTCTGAAAGAGCTGATCGGTCCAATTCGTGAACGTCGGATGGAACTGGCCAAAGATCCGGATTACATCATGGATATTTTGAAAACGGGTACAGATAAATGCCGTGACATTACACAGGCCACTTTAGATGAAGTGAAAACAGGCTTAGGTGTTTTCCATTTCTAAGCTAGACAATATTTAAAAAAGCCCTTCATAAAGTAATGCCAGTCAGTTAAGAGATTGACTGGCATTTTTTTGGGTATTTCTGTGGTTTCCCTTTCACAACTCGTGGGTAGTTTCTACTTCTTTTTTTCGGTAAAACATACCTTTTAGATTTTTCCATT
>NZ_VPEG01000094.1:0-3614 GCF_013417275.1 Acinetobacter sp. YH16038
GACTGTCTGCTAGGGAGAGTTGCCCTGTTTGTTTCCATGCCATAGTCGTGTTTTTTGCTAGGTGATTGATTTTATTGTATTATACCAATTTAATGAACTTTTGTGTGTTTATTCGTGCAAAGGTTTCTGAAAGTGATTGTTTTATATTTTTTTTTATCCGGTTGGAATATTTTAGGACTGAGAAAAGCTTAAAAAGTAGAGCTTTTGGTGGTTTGTTTAGGGCAGATAAGTCAATGCTTGGTTTGGATGGTGACGTTTTATAGCGTGAGGTTGGGTGGGTATACAGAGCGACTGGCAATGCTGTGTTCTATTTTCTGCGATGATGTCATGCGCTGAAATGGAGTAGAATATGTGACATTTTTGAATTTTTGCTGTTTTCAGTATTTGGTTAGTTCTATGTTGAAGTGGATTATTTTGGCGATTTTTATCGCTTCAGCGTTGTATATTCAACAGCGCGGCAAGGTGCGTCATAGTTTTTATCGTCAGTTTTTTGACCATTCGACCATTCTTGCACCGATTAACTATTTAATGTACTTATTTTCTAAAGTGCCGAATCAACCTTATATCGACACTCAGCATTTTCAAGATTTAAAAGTTTTAGATGACAACTGGGAAATGATTCGTGATGAAGCCAAAGCTTTATATCAACAGGGCGGTATTAAAGCTTCAAGTAGCTACGATGATTTGGGGTTTAATTCATTCTTTAAAACAGGCTGGAAGCGTTTTTATTTAAAATGGTATGACTCCGCGCATCCATCAGCAGCAGAATTATGCCCAAAAACCACAGCATTATTAAAAACTTTACCTAGCATTAAGGCGGCGATGTTTACTGAACTAGCGCCCGACAGTCGTTTAGTGCGCCATCGTGACCCCTATGCAGGTTCATTGCGTTACCACTTGGGGTTGATGACACCCAATGATGACCGTTGTTTTATTGATGTCGATGGTGAGCGTTATTCATGGCGTGATGGTGAAAGTGTGGTGTTTGATGAAACCTATATTCACTATGCTGAAAATGGTACTTCTCAAAACCGTATTATTTTCTTTGCCGATGTTGAGCGTCCGTTAAAATCTCGCTGGATGCAAAAGTTTAATCACTGGTTTGGCAAGAATGTGATGACCGCAGCAAGTTCTCCGAATGAAGCAGGCGATCAGACAGGTGGCTTAAACAAAGTCTTTGGCTATGTCTATCAAGTGCGTTTAAAAGCGAAGGCCTTAAAAGCTAAAAATAGTCGCGTGTACTACTTCTTAAAATGGTTTTTGATGCTCGGGATTTTCTTCTTAATTTTTATTCGCCCTTATGTGTTTTAAAGCATCACAACGCCTTTCGGGGCATTTTTTATGACATTTTTGAGCAATTTCAGCATCGCGGTTTAATTCCCGGCTACTTTTTTGTATAGAATGAGGCAAATAGGGGAATTTTTATGCAAACGTTTCTTATAATTATCCTTATAATTCAACGCTGTAGTTTCTAGTTGATAGCCCGAACATCACTGTTCGGGCTTTTTTAATGATTTGTCACGTTCCACGCCTACTATTTAATCAATGTTTCACAACTTTGATTAGCTCAATTAAATAATTAAAACCTAGATAATAAGAACCGAGCGAGTGTCTACGAGCGATTGAGCATCATCAAAATTTCGCCCTCGCCTTTTCTCTGATTACAAGCTCCCTTTCGATTTTAAACGGTAGGTACAGAGCATCCCGAATGGGTGCGAACTTTGGAGCTTTTGCTTTTCAAAAAGTATGAGCGAAGCGAATACATTACCAATATTTTTGCTTTTAGATTTCACAAATAGGATTACCCAAAAACTGCCCCACGAAGCGAGGAACGAGCTTCAATAGAGTACGAGCTTTAGCGAGTACCTAGGGCAGTTTGCACTCCCCTCTCGAAAGGCTTTTAATTATTTTTAAAGCTTTTAAATGCTTTTAGATAAGCTGAAAACATTGATATTAGAGGACTACAGCTTATATAAGCACACAAATTCTCTTGTATAAGCACACAAATTCTCTTGTATAAGCACACAAATTCTCTTGTATAAGCACACAAATTCTCTTGATTTACACACATAAAATATATAGTGTGTAAATACACATTAATAATAACGTGTATTTAATATGAAGAATGGTTTAGTTGTGAAAGATAATGCATTAATAAACGCCAGTTATAATTTAGAACTAACGGAACAGCGTTTAGTCATGCTTGCAATCATTAATGCAAGGGAATTAGGGCGGGGTATTACGGCAGATAGCAAACTAGAAATACATGCTAGTGACTATGCAAAACTATTTAATGTATCACCTGATGCATCCTACAAAGCCCTGAAAGATGCCGTAAATAATCTATTTAACAGGCAGTTTAGCTATACAGCCGAATATAAAAAAACAGGGAAGGTAGGTATCGTTCGCTCTCGCTGGGTAAGCCGTATTTTTTATGTAGATGATTTGGCATTACTAGAAATTACTTTCGCACCTGATGTAGTTCCTTTAATCACTAGATTAGAAGAACACTTTACAAAATATGAAGCCAAACAAGTTGCACACCTAACCAGTAAGTATGCTACTAGACTTTATGAGTTATTAATCGCTTGGCGTGAAGTTGGTAAAACACCTGTTTTTGAACTACAACAATTACGTAAAAATTTAGGTGTTGAAGATGATGAATATCAACGTATGCACCATTTTAAAAGCCGTGTATTAGAAACTGCCATTACTCAAATCAATGAACATACAGACATAAAAGCCACTTATGAGCAACACAAGAAAGGGCGTACAATTACTGGGTTTTCATTCAAGTTTAAGCAGAAACAACAACCGAAAAAATTAGATTCTAAGCGTGACCCAAACACACCTGACTTTTTTATCAAAATGACCGATGCACAACGCCATTTATTTGCAAAAAAAATGTCAGAAATGCCTGAAATGGGGAAATATTCACAAGGTACAGAAAGCTACCAACAATTTGCTATTCGTATCGCTGATATGCTTTTAGAGCCTGAAAAATTCAGAGAGCTTTATCCAATTTTAGAAAAATCAGGATTTCAGCCATGATTAAATTAAATAACCTATCAACCGATCTAAAGCATGTGACCGTTGAATACCTCGACATCGTAAATTATGAAATTGCGAGGGAAAATATATGCGGTTATATCTTCCTATTATCCCGACTATCCAAAGATGCCGAACCCACCGAAAAAATGCAGATGGAAAGCAAAATACAGAACTTAATTTACTATCGGGATAATTTACAAATCGAGGACAAGGACAATATTCAAAAGGTTTTAAATACGCTCATTCCAGAGTATCAAGCCGAACAAAACAACCAAACAGCTAAGAAAAATTAGGCTTCAATATCGGGCAAATCAAAAAGCTGTCGATCTCTATTTTCTGTTAAATATTCGTTGAGTTCAGCGAGTATTTTTTCTTTATTGGCTTCATTTGCCTGCATTTTCTTAATCAAGTAAGAACCGAGCAAAATTTTACGCCTAGTATCATCCTTGCGCTCCTGTTCTTTCTTTTTGGTACGTTCTCTTGCTTCAATAGCCTGTTTCTGTGCTTTTAACTGTTTCAGCTTCTCTAACTGGGCTTCAATTTTCTTTTCGATATTTTCAGCA
>NZ_VPEG01000010.1:0-123358 GCF_013417275.1 Acinetobacter sp. YH16038
TTTAACAACCATTTGGAGATTTTATCCATGATTTAGCCATTGTTTTGCTTATTTCATTGCCATTCTTTGTTTTTTTTCGGTTTGGTGGTATGCCTCGAGCAAAGGGGCTGTTTCGTGCAAAGGTCTCCAGAATAGTTTTACCGGGTTTTTAGACTCCAGTTACCTTGAGAATTACGCTGTCCTAGAATCTTTAATACCAGCACCAGACTGAGCAATAAAAGTAAATACCAGGAACCGAGCTTGCCCCAACCGACCATGTGCCATTTTTCTACCTGGCTTGGATATAGCCAGATCTGATAAAAGGTACTGATGTTCTCAGCCACCCAGATAATGAAAGCCAAAATCAACAGGACAGGTAACATCGGCAGCTGAAAAGCATGCTGATTCAACTGAAATCGAATTCTGGTTTTCCAGAACATCACTACACTCCAGACAAATAACAGCAAGCGATAGTCCGGAATAAAGAATTTGCTCATGAAGTTGATGTAGGACAAGACTGCCAAGGCCAGCATGTGGCTAAAGCGCGGCAATTTTTCAAATGAAACTTGGTATAAGCGTAAGGAACGTGCAAAAAAACTGCCGACAGCCGAATACATAAAGCCGGCAAATAAAGGCACCGTCAGTATTTTAAAAATTGCAGGTTGCGGATATTGCCAGGATGCAATTGCCGGATGGGTCAGGAAAATTTCCATGACCATCGCCATGATATGGAACAAGGCAATTACTTTGGCTTCGGCCCAGGATTCCAGTTTGGTATAGAGCAATACCACCTGAATCAGTAAAGCGAAAAATAATAGATAGTCATAGCGATAGAAACCGTAAAATAGTTCACTACCCATTGATGCGGTTTGTGCAAAAGCAAACAGGAGCAGAATCCCAAATAAGGCAGCCGAAGCTGCCTTATAGGTAAATTCAAACCCTGATTTAAAAAAGTCGATCAAGGTTTACATCCTAAAGATATTTAACGCTGTACTCATGTACGGTATCAATAAATACTTTAGGATTGGCTGGATCCACCCACTGGGTAATGCCATGACCTAAGTTGGCTACATAACCGGTTGTTTCACCGTTGGCATAGGCATCATCCAGCATCAACTTGGTTGCTTTAGCAATCGCGTCTGGAGTGCCATATAAAGTTGCCGGATCCAGGTTGCCTTGTAGTGCGGCACGGCCTGCAACAGTCTGACGCGCAACATTAAGCGGTGTAGTCCAGTCCAGACCAAAAGCATCTGCACCGGTCGCAACCATTGGCTCCAGCCATTGACCTCCACCTTTGGTAAACAGAATTACTGGAATCTTGCGACCGTCTTTTTCACGTTGCAAACCTGCCACAATTTTCTGCATATAATTGAGTGAAAATTCAATATATTCACGATGAGCAAGTGCCCCGCCCCAGCTATCAAAGATCTGTACTGCCTGAGCACCTGCATCAATCTGGGCATTCAGATATTCAGTCACAGCATCTGCTAAACGTTCTAATAAAGCATGCAGAACCTCTGGCTGTGCGTACATCATGTTTTTAGTGAAGCGGAAGTCTTTGCTCGAACCCCCTTCAACCATATATGTCGCCAAGGTCCACGGACTGCCAGAGAAGCCGATCAATGGTACTTGCCCACCCAAAGCGGAACGAATGGTCGACACTGCATTCATTACATAATCAAGGTCAGACTTGGCATTGAATTTGGGTAAATTAGCCACATCCTGTTCAGTCCGCACAGTTTTGTGGAATTTCGGACCTTCACCTGCTTCAAAATACAGACCCAGACCTAAAGCATCTGGTACAGTCAGAATGTCCGAAAATAAAATGGCCGCATCCAGCTCATAACGGCGTAAAGGCTGTAAAGTCACTTCACAGGCAAATTCAGTATTTTTGCAAAGAGAAAGGAAATCCCCTGCTTTGGCACGTGTTTCTCGATATTCTGGTAAATAACGGCCTGCCTGACGCATCATCCATACAGGGGTAGTATCTACAGGTTCACGTAACAATGCGCGTAGAAAACGATCATTTTTTAAGGTCGTCATTCACTTTCCTATCTATCTTTGATATTGCCCACATCATAACAAAATGACTGCATTTTGAATAACTTCTCATGACTTTAAAAACCGATCATGTTAAGTGATCAAATGTGAGGAATTACACAAAAGAACTACTGCATCTCCACATTTTTTCTGTAATACTTATAGTGTTTTTTCACATAGTTAACGAAATATTTTTAAGGTTGAGTTACATGTTAGTTCGCACAATGCTCGCTGTGAGTCTAGGTTGCATTTTCGCAGGTACTGTTTTCGCTGCGTCTACTGCTGAACAACCATTAAACCCCCAAGTTGTCACTAATGTTGCGGTTCAGGATCCGATTGATCCTTTAGCAACTGAAGCTTCGGCAGCACAAGCAGAAACTCGAATTAGTGCTCAAGAACAACAAGATCTGAAGAAAGCTTCTGAAGCATTAGATGTATTACAAGATACTGAAGACCAGACTGCCGATATCGGTGCTGCTCCAACCACGACTAAAGCACCGACGAATTCTGCTGCTGCGAAAGCATCTTGGACTTTAGACGGCCTTAATAATGCAAGCTGGTATGAAGATATTGGTAAAGGCCAATTTCCGGTATATGCACGTGCGCATGTCATGTTAAATAATGCCCATGCTTCTCCAGGTGCGATTGACGGTACTAGCGGTAAAAATACCTTGAAAGCGATCGCATCTTTCCAGCAAATGAATGGTATTAAACCAACCGGTACATTGACTCAGGAAACTTGGGATGCCCTATTGGCTAAACAGGGTTCTAAGCCTGCTTTTGTGGAATACACCATCACTGAAGAAGACCTGAAAGGTCCTTATGCCGAGTCTATTCCTTCTGACTATGCCTTACAGGCAAAAATGAAAGGTCTATATTACACTCGCGTGACTGAAATGCTGGGTGAAAAATTCCATATGGATGAAGACTTTTTGAAAAAGTTAAATCCAAAAGCTACCTTTAAGAAAGCTGGGGAAAAGCTGATTGTTGCCAATATCCGCAATGAAGTGCCTGAAGATATTCATTTAATTGTGGCGCATAAAGGTGCTAAGCAGCTTTATCTGTTCAATAGCCGTAACCAGATGATCGCTTCTTTCCCTGCAACGATTGGCAGTTCGAGTACTCCATCGCCAACAGGAACTTATAAAGTGACTGGCGTAGCGAAAAACCCATGGTATAGCTACTCACCATCTAACTTTGTTCAAGGCAACAACAAGAAACCACTTTCTTTACCACCTGGTCCAAACGGTCCTGTAGGTAATATCTGGATCGGTTTAAGCAAAAAATCATTTGGTATTCATGGTACGCCAAATCCATCTGCAATCTCTAAAACTGCGTCACATGGTTGTATCCGTCTGACTAACTGGGATGCGAATGATTTAGGCCGTAAAGTGAAATCAGGCGTAACTGTCCGTTTCCTTGAATAATCTTTATTTAAATACCTAAGCCCGCTTACGAGTGGGCTTTTTTATACCTGCTTTCTCTTATATCGTTGCAAAAATGCAATGATCTGTCGCCTGTTTATAATTTTTTAAGAATTAAAACAACGTTATGATGATCTCAAGTTAAAAATTAAAGTGAGATAAATTCATGAAAGCTTTTCTACATCCAAGTGAAAATCGTGGTCATGTAAAAATGGGCTGGCTGGAGTCTAAACACAGCTTCTCATTTGGCAACTGGTACAATCCGAACTATATGGGCGTGAGTGCCTTACGCGTTATTAATGATGATCTGATTGATGCACATCAGGGCTTTGGTACCCATCCGCATGACAATATGGAAATCCTGACCTGTGTATTGAAAGGCACGATTACTCATCAGGACAGTATGGGCAATCATGGCGGTATTGCAGCAGGTGAATGGCAACTGATGAGTGCTGGAACCGGTGTACGTCATAGTGAAATGAACCAGGGTGATGAACAGGTGCATCTCCTGCAAATCTGGATCATTCCGAATGAACATGATGCTCAGCCAAATTATCAGCAAATTCGTCTGGATGCAAAAGAACAACCGAATCAATGGCATTTAATTTGTGGACCAAATGACAATGCCCCCATGCACATTCGTCAAAATGCTGAAGTCAAAACAGCCGTGATCCAGCAAGGTCAAAGTCTAGATATTAAGGCAACCCGGCATATCAATTATGTACATGTGATTTCTGGCTCAGTACAAATTGCAGAATATACAGTTGAAGCTGGTGGTGCGATTGCCTTTATGGATGACGCAGAGATTAAAGCAATTGAAGATGCACAAGTGATCTGGTTTGATTTACCAGAAGCTGCTCATTAAAATTTCTATTTATATTCAGTCTATGCCGACTCATCATTTTGATCAGTCGGCATTTTTATAGAAAACATATAAAAATAAAAGTGATTCACTCCTTACGAGGATGTGAGCTTCAATATCCCACTATACAAATTAAACCAATTCACATCAGTTTTTTACCGAACAACAGTAAATTTTGGGCGAAGATTAATATGATCCATTTTGATTGAATCAATATAGCGAATGGCTGTTCTGGTCATTATCTTGTATAGATTAAACAGGTGTATGCACCTTTTCATTTATTCTAAATAAACCGAAGAGCACATCTAATGAACCAGATTTTAGAAATCCAAAGCAGCCAGCAACAAGCTCTGCACTTTTTATTAGACTTTTTAAAACAGCAGCAATATCAGTTTACGGCCATTACCCCACTTTCCCATCAACGGATTCTGGATCGTAAAAGAAGCGAAAAAAATAAATATAAAACCCTACAGGATATCTTTGGCTGGAATCTGGAATTTACAATTACCGATCTTGATCCTGTTCTTTTTTCATTATTATTAGAGCATCAGCTTTTGGAAGTTCAGGATAACGCATATAAAAGTCTGATCAGAGTCGCTTCACTCGAAGACGAATTATTTATTCACTCAGCCTTTCCTACGACCCAACAGGACGCTGTTTTTTTTGGTCCTGATACTTACCGTTTTGCCTATCATTTAAAGCAGTATTTATCTTTCCAGGCCAATTCTTTTAAACGGGCGGCTGAAATATGCTGTGGCACTTCTGCTGCTGCAATTCATATAGCTAAACATTTTCCAGATCATGAGGAAATCTTTGTCGCAGATCTGAATCCTAAAGCTCTTCTCTATAGCCAGATTAATATCGATTTTTCAGGTTTTGATACGATTCATCCTGTGCAAAGTAATTTATTTTCTGGTCTTGAAGGTCAGTTTGACCTGATTTTTGCCAATCCTCCTTATTTAATTGATCCAGATCAACGGCAATACCGTCATGGAGGCAATGAACTGGATGGCAATGAATTGTCTTTTAAGATTATCAAACAGGGTTTACAGCGACTCAGTCCAGATGGACGTCTATTTTTATATACTGGCGTCACTATTTGTCAGGACGGCAATCGCTTCTTACAGCATCTGGAGGATTTAATGAAACAGCATCAAAATATTGACTGGTCTTATGAGGAAATTGACCCGGATATTTTTGGTGAAGAGTTAGAGCAACCTGCTTATCAACATGTAGAAAGAATTGCGCTGGCCCTACTCAAGTTCGAAGTCAAAACTGATAGACCATAAAATTTCAGCTCGGGTTGTGGCTATTTTTAAACTGCGGCCTAATTAAAACAAATAAAAATTAAATCAACCCACATCACATTTAAAATTATTTTTAATAATTATTTATCATTAAAAAACATATACTTAAATTAAATATTAGTTCTATTTTATCGACACTTACTTCTATAATTCTCATCTGATATTTACGACAACTTTAAAAATAATGTCGTCTTTTTGGTTATACCTTGGGGAAAATTGTGGAAAGAAATTATTTGAGGTTGAGAACAACCTTACTAGCCTTATCGCTATCGATGAGTCTGATTGCCTGTGGTGGAGGTGGCAGTAGCGGAACATCTTCTCCTGCAGAAACACCAGATTCTGCTGTTAATCCACCATCAACAACTAATCCATCTGATAACGAGGAATCATCCCCTTCACCTGTAGAAACACCTGATGGCAGTACACCACTTTAAAATCCACAAACGCCAACAACCACCCGGATTAATAAGGCATTGAGTACAGGTGATGCCCGGCCTCTGATTCAGCAAGATTCTGCTACATTGTTAGACTGGGCCTTGCAGCTCGCCAAGCAACAACAAACATGACAAAAGGGTTTAATTACCTCACTCTATACCAGTTCGAATGGCAAAGTTTTGCAACCTCAACTGCAATTTACGCCAACTGCTTCGATTAATTTTTATCCTTATGATTTAAGCGCAGCTTTACCAATCGCAGTTTCAGATCAAGCCTGCGGCTGGAATTTAAGTCAGCAGGCGAATAAAGGCTGTGGTCTGGGAGTCGCATCACAAATCGGTAAAGGCCGGGCGCTGGCTTTTGGCCAGAATATGCTGGGGGGGGATCTCAGCGAATAGTCCTGACATGGTAGATTTTGCACCCGTGCTCAACAATGGTTTTCGCTGGCTATTGACGGGGAAAACACAAGCACAGCCTAAACAAGAACTAAAACTTACCGTGAATGGTCTGGCACAAACCAACCTGAGCATGATAGAAAATTATTTTGCCCAGCATTTAGGGGTTAAAGTTACCTTTCTACAATGTAATGTACTGGATCAAACCAATACCTGCTGGAAAGATGCTGACCTGATGATTTTAGGCAGTAATATTGGCGCCAATAATTTTGAATCCAGCTTGATTCAGGAATATCTGGAGGCAGGTAAGCCAATATATTTCCAGGCAATGGGTTATAACGTCACTACACCGATGGAAAAAATCTTTTCGGCATTGAAGATTGAAACCAATAATAATTACTGGCGTGGCCAAGATACTTTACTCATGTCTTCAGGACGTTCCATCACCGATCAATGGAATAAAGTGAATGACATTGATAGTACGATCCAAATGCTGGAATATTTCAAGTCACCAGGTGCGGTACGTTTAGGGGATTTAAATGCCAATAATCCGTTGATTCAAACCATCAATAAAGCTTCTACCAATCTACAAAATTTAAATGCACAAGGCATTACTGCATTTAGCGCAAAAAATAATAATCAGATTCTAAAAGCTTTGGTGTTATTGGCAGATCTCTGGCGTCCAGGCGTGAATTACAGCGGACTGTCGAAAAATGGCGATGCTCTGACTTTTATGCGTACCTATGCCAGCGACTCCTGGACGGACTATAAACGCAAAACCACATTGGTGAATCCAAATGGTGCCGGCGATTATATGCCAGCCTCTGCACAAAACATGGCTGTCAGTGCTCAAGCCGAAACCATTACCGTGACCATTCCACAAGGCAGTGGAATTACCGCAATTGGTCGTGCCAGCATTCCGGGCAAGCCTGTCAGTATTGAGATTGTTGATGCTCAAGGTGCGCAGCTTTCAGTCCAGACCAGCTATTTACGTGCCTGGGGCAATCCCTTTGATGATGGCGGCTATAAACGTCCTCGCCGTCCCAATAGTTTCGCCGTGAAATTAGATGCCAGCCAAAGCAATGACTTTATCAGCCCGTTCGGTGGACCATTGATGTTGAATTACAGCAATGCCAAAGCAGGCTCGGTGGTGACCTTAAAAATCAAAGGCGCAGCAAAATATGCGCATTATGATTTTACTCAAACGATCACTGAAGCGGATATTAGCGAGGCCACCAGCATTCTGCAAAGTAGAAACTTCGGCTGGAACACTTTTAAATTTGTTGGTGGTGAAATTCAGCAGACCAATGATTATGCTTTAAAAGCCATTGGTGATCGATCAGCACGTACCTATGTGGATCAGATTAAGGGCGTAATCTTTGACAGTAACCACATTGCCAACGGTTATAACAACATGCCGCTGGATAGCAGTACGGCACAGCGTTGTAATGAATTAGGCTGGGATTGTACCGGCACAGTTCATCGTGCCCCGAATGTTCAACATTTTGTGGGCTGGATTGCGACCTGTGGCTTCCTGTGCTCAGGAAATCCATCAGATGGGTCAACTGGCATTGATACCGGTTGGGGCTGGGTGCATGAACTGGGACATAATACTGTTCAGGATGTCTTAACCATGGTATTCCCTTCCACTGAAACCGGGAAAACTATTGGTTGCGTAGTGGAATGTAATAACAACATTCTGGCAGGCCTAAGCATGATGCGTAAATATCATCTATATGCTCAGGACAGTAATGCCAGCAATTTCCGTCACCCAACTTTATATGCCAATATCAAGGATACACGAAGTCTTGGTCTGTCAGGTGAAGCACAGCGTGCCGCAATGGAAAAACACTTATGGCAAGATGGTTATCATGTATCGATGCAGGCCTTCCATATCCAGATGGCCATGAACTATACCCGTTTACATCAAGGTAAATCGCGACCTGATCTTCAGGGTGTATTTGAGTTCATACGCCTACTGAATACGGCACAACGTTTATATAACCAGATCGATTTAAGTAAAGCTTCTCAAGCAGATAAGAATAAACTGGGACTAGGTGCATTTAATGCGAAAAACATGAGCCGCCCTGACCTGATTTATGTACTCAGTTCAAAAATCATGGGCTATGATCTTAAAGATTTCTATGCACTTTATGGCTTGCCTTTAACTGCAACCGCACATGCTTCAGTCGCCATGCTTAATCTGCCTACCGCACCTTTGTATTTCTATGCGCAACCAGATGGCGGTTCAAATCGCCTGGCAACAGGACAATGGCTCACCATTCCAGCAAACGGCCCTCTCCCTAACTATCCTTACTAATTGACCAATTTAATATAAAAAAATCCCGGCTTCGGCTGGGATTTTTTATAGCAGAACATTTTCATGATCCGTGTATTAGCGATCAGTGAGAACTAAATAAATAGCTATTTATTTTTCTTGTCTCGACTGCCTTCAAGGATTTCAATTAAGCTCAGATTAATATTTCTCGCCAGTTTTTTTAATTTCTCTCTCGGTTTTCCTCTGCAAAGAAAGCGGAAACTATAGAGCTCATCTTTATAAGAAATCACATAGAAAAAAGTTCCTACTGGCTTTTCTTTAGTTTCTGTCCCGCCTCTTTTTAATAGTCCTGTACAGGCAATATAAATATCAGAATAAAACATTTTCTTGGCTTTTCTGACCATTTCCTGCGTGACTTCCATAGATTCTGGCGTATATTTTTTAATAAATTCAGGTTTGATTTTTAAAATATTCTCTTTGACACCCATGTCATAACAGACCAGTCCGCCATATAAAATATCACCCGAATATTTATTTTGGGAAAATCGGTAAGCCAGGTAACCTGCTGATGCACTCTCTAGAAAAGTAATACTTAATTTTTTTTTGGCGAGTAATTTTATACATTTATTCATAGAGTAAACTCCTGACTTTATGATCATCTATTGAGTATTAAATATTCAAAAATAAAAGATTAAATACTTAGCTTCTGAATGTCCTAGCAAAACTAAAACTGAACTGCCCTTGCTCACCACCTTAAACCAGCTGTATATCCTCAGTCATTTATATGACTTAAGTTCATACCAACGAAACTCATAATAACCTTGACGGGTTTTAACTCTGATTGGCTTTCTGATTTGATGTGTATTAGATTTTTTATAGATTCATGATAGTTTTATGCCTAAAAGCATAAGTAGTAGAAGATATAAAATATAGATCACTGAAATGATGGCTAAGTCGATTTAAGTGTGAACTAAAATGTGCTTATTAATTCAGGGTTTATTTATAAGACGATGAATAGGTTTAATTAAGAAGTGAATAATTTCAAAGACAAAATCCTGGCAAGATACCAGGATTTTTTATATTCACTTTTGGTCATGTCATATGACCACTAAATAATTTTGAAAATTTTGCCGCTGATGGTGCTTTGAAAAAACATTTCAAAACTTGGGCGAATATTTTCACCTTCAACCGTAATATGTTTAACGTTAGAATCCGATTGGGTATGAACAAAATCAGGGTCAACAGTAGCCTGAATCACGTATTGAACACCGAATTGATCTTTCACATTAATATTTTGCTTAAGCATAAATAAACCTTTAGTAATGATTATAAGAGAGATCGGCTAGAAATTGGTTAGCCAATATATAATTTAAATATTAAATAACTTTATGATTTAATTTAAATAATTGATTTAAAGATGTATAAAATGTACGACCATCTAGATTCAGGTCAACTTCGATTCCTGATTGAAGCAGCACTCTTTTACCTACTTCAATTTCCTTAAAACCTTGACGTGTATTTTGCATTTTATTCAAGGGAATCAAAGAAACAATAATTTCTGTACCATTTTTAGATTTTGCAATTAATTCATTAATTTTTAACAACTTGTATCCTATTTTTATCCTTCTTCCAATCTAGAAAAAGCTTTTTAACTTTTATTTAAAACAATAAAAAAGCACTGATGCGTGCTTTTTTATTCTACAGACTTATAGCGCAGTAATATTTACAGCATTTGGGCCTTTTTGACCTTGAACTACGCTGAATTCAACTTGCTGACCTTCCATTAAGGTTTTAAAACCTGAACTAGCAATTTCACTGAAATGAGCAAAAACATCTGGACCAGATTCTTGTTGAATAAAACCGAAACCTTTAGTTTCGTTGAACCACTTTACAGTACCTTTAACAATATTTGAGTTTGACATAATAAAACCTACTAATTTTTAATAATTTTTAGTCATCTGAATGACCAGTTGTAACTTTGAAAATAATAAAGAATGGAACTTAAAATCTGGATAAAACGAAGGATTATGAATAAAACGACGATACTTAAGGAAGATTTTTTGCAACAAGACTTTTTTCTAGTTAAAGCCAGTATACAGGAAGATTTAAAATAATCAAGTTTTCTTATATATATATTTAATTACTTTATAAATATTATTTTATTATTTACAGAATTTTCATTATATTTTATTTAATTTCAACGACTTGATAAAATAAATCCATATTGCTTGAGTGAGTTAAACTTTTACATTTTAGTGTACTTTCGTTTCCCGCAAACAAAGAAGCAGAGAAATAACAATGTCATCGCTCTGCTTTACTTAATTTTAAACTGCCCTTTCCCTAATAATATTAAAAGGTCACACGCTTATATTCCCGGTATTCCGGTATCCAGAAATTCGCATCTATGGCTTTCTGCAGCACCTCAGAACCAACTTTTGGAGCGACGCCATCCTCAACCGCAGCTTGTGCAACCCTTAGAGCAATAATCTTGGAAATATGCTGAATCTGATCCAGATCTGGCAACAAATTGGCGGTTGGGTCTTGAAGTTTTGGAGAGCATTCTGCTAAGGCATTACTTGATGCCATCAGCATATTATCCGTGACTCGTGTAGCGCCTGAAGCAATCACGCCTAGTCCAATTCCCGGGAAAATATAAGAGTTATTACATTGAGAAATAGTATAAATGTGTTCCTGATAATTAACGGGTGCAAATGGGCTACCTGTAGCAATCAGAGCTTTCCCATTGGTCCATTGAATAATATCGGCTGGAACAGCTTCTACGCGAGAAGTAGGATTCGATAAAGGGAAGATAATCGGATGTTCACAATTTTCAGCCATTGTCGTGATCACATCTTTGCTAAATAATCCCGGCTGTCCAGATACCCCAATCAGTACTGTGGGTTTTGCATATTTGATGACATCCAATAGAGAAATAATCTCTTCGGCATTTCCCCATTCAGCAATATTTTCTGGTTCTTGAGCCAGTTTTCTCTGGAAATTTAATAGGTTTGGCTGGTTTTGAGTAATAAGGCCGAAGCGATCCACCATAAAAACCCGCTTACGCGCTTCAGCATCAGTCAGGCCTTCTGCCACCATTTTTGTCACAATCTGTTCAGCGATCCCACAACCGGCTGAACCTGCTCCCAAGAAAGCAATGGTCTGATCTTTTAATTGTTTGTTTGACGCATAGGAAGCCGCAATCAAACTGCCTACTGCCACAGCTGCCGTACCCTGAATATCGTCATTGAAGCAACATATTCGATCTCGATATTTTTCCAGTAAAGGCATGGCATTGTGCTGGGCAAAATCTTCAAATTGAATCAGCGCATCGGGCCATCTTTGCTGAATTGCCTGTATCACCATTTCGACATATTCATAATATTCATCACCGGTGATACGAGGCTGACGCCATCCCATATAAATCGGATCATTCAACAAATGCTCGTTGTTCGTGCCTACATCTAAGGTAATTGGCAAGGTATAGGCCGGACTAATGCCTCCGCAGGCCGTATATAAAGCCAGCTTTCCAATCGGAATACCCATTCCGCCAATGCCTTGATCACCTAAACCAAGAATGCGCTCTCCATCCGTAATCACAATCACTTTGACATTTCTTCGATTCACGTTATGCAGGATGTGCTCAATATGATCCCGATCTGGATAAGAAATAAAAACCCCGCGATGACGGCGATAAATCTCGGAAAAATGCTGACATGCTTCTCCTACCGTTGGCGTATAGATGATCGGCATCATTTCGCTTAAGTGATTTTCAATCAAATGATAGAAAAGCGTCTCGTTGGTGTCCTGGATGTTACGTAGGTAAATATGCTTATTGATTGCATCATTGAATGAGCAGTATTGCTGATATGAACGCTGACTTTGTTCCTCAATCGATTCGATCGCTTGGGGTAAAAGCCCATGTAAATTAAAATGAATACGTTCTTCTACAGAGAAAGCTGAGCCTTTATTCAGCAATGGGAGTTCAAGTAATGCAGTGCCTGCGTAGGGAATATAAAGTGGACGTTTAGGATTCAGAGGTTCAGTTGCCATTTTTAACTCGCACTTTAAGATTCGACATAAATAAAAGCCGAAAAGAACAAAAAATTATCCTACTATCCTAGTCGACTTTGCCTTGTTTCAGTCATTCAGCGAATTAATAATGAAAAATGTTCTATTTAATAAACTGATAACAGCAATAAAATAAGCTTTAGATTTTTATATCCTCTTATCAGATAAAAATTTGGATCATACTTTTTTATTTAGGCTTAAGCTAATTGCCTGAGATTAAATTTTAGAAATTAAAGCTATATGCATTCGTTTTTATTCATTCATTTTTTAATAAGAAAATATCTTAGAAATTAGATCAATTAGCTTGTTATCTATCTGCTTTATCTAAAAAATCAGACAATTTCCCACTCAATAAAACTTAGGCAATAAAAAACCCCGATCAATGATCGGGGTTTTCCGTATCTGGCGGAAGCGGTGAGATTCGAACTCACGGAGGGGTATAAGCCCTCGTCGGTTTTCAAGACCGGTGCATTAAACCGCTCTGCCACGCTTCCATGTGCGCAATAATACGGAGCTTTTAGGTGACTGACAAGTGAAAATTACAGTGAATCTCATCAACTGCATATAGTTTCATCAAATCCTTACAATTTTGCTGCCAATTCTGCCCCTTCACGAATTGCACGCTTGGCATCCAGCTCAGCAGCCAGCTTTGCTCCACCAATAATATGGTAATTCGCTAGAGTCTTTTGATCCTCTGAAGGCATAACATCTTTGACTGACTCCTGACCAGCACAAACGACGACCGTATCTACACGCAGCAATTGATCATGCCCATCCACTTCAATCCACAAACCTTCATCCGTAATCGATTTGTAGTGCACACCGCGTAACATGCGCACGCCATGTTTTTTTAATTGGGCACGATGAACCCAGCCCGTGGTTTTACCTAAGCCTGCTCCTAAAGCAGTAGTTTTACGCTGTAATAGATAAATTTCACGTACAGGTGGCTCTACTTCTGCTGGCTGCAGTCCGCCTTCACTTACATAATTTGCATGCAGATCTACACCCCATTCCCGTTTCCATTCATCTACAGGTTGCGGTTGTGGCTGATGCGGTGGCTTTAATAAAAATTCTGATACATCAAAACCAATTCCACCGGCACCAATGACAGCGACACGATCTCCTACTGGTGCGCCGCGCAATACTTCAGCATAAGACAGGACTTGAGGTGCATCACTACCGGTAATTTTCAATTCACGCGGAACAACGCCCGTAGCCACAATGACTTCATCAAAACCTTCGCGTTCCAGTTGCTCCCGATTCACTCGAGTATTTAAACGGACATCTACCCCGGTTTTTTCCAGTTGTACTTTGAAATAGCGAATGGTTTCATGGAATTCTTCTTTGCCTGGAATTACTTTGGCCAGATTAAATTGCCCCCCCACTTCATTAGTGGCTTCAAATAAAGTCACATCATGACCGCGGCTAGCTGCGACTGTAGCTGCGGATAAACCTGCCACTCCACCACCTACCACGGCGATGCCTTTAGGTTTTTTGGTTTTGACATAAACCAGTTCGGTTTCATAGCCGGCACGTGGATTCACCAGACAGGTAGCGCGCTTATTTTTAAAGGTATGATCCAGACAGGCCTGGTTACAGGCGATACAGGCATTAATTTCATCAACACGATTGGTTGCTGTCTTATTTACCCAGAATGCATCTGCCAACAACGGGCGTGCCATTTGCACCATATCTGCCTGACCCGATGCCAAAATCGCTTCAGCAGTTTCTGGCATATTGATCCGGTTCGATGCAATGACTGGAACAGCAACATGCTTTTTGACTTCTGCGGTGTAATCTACGAATGCAGCACGAGGAACAGAAGTGACAATCGTCGGAATACGCGCTTCATGCCAGCCAATACCAGTATTGAGTAAAGTTATTCCAGCCTTCTCTAATGCTTTAGCGACGGTAATCACTTCCTGCATAGTATTGCCGTCATGCACCAGATCTAGCAAGGACAAACGGAAACAGATAATAAATCTTTCACCAATTTCAGCACGAATCGCTTTAACAATTTCCACTGCAAAACGCATGCGGTTTTCAATTTCTCCGCCCCAGCGATCAGTACGCTGATTGACATGACGGCTTAAAAACTGGTTAATCAAATACCCTTCAGAGCCCATGATTTCCACGCCGTCATAACCCGCTTTTTTAGCCAGTTTTGCAGTTTTAACATAGTCCTGAATCGTATCCAGAATCTGGTTTTCAGACATCTGACGTGGTTTAAAAGGTGAAATTGGCGATTTGATCGGACTGGCAGATACCACAAAAGGCTGATAGCCATAACGTCCGGCATGCAAAATCTGCAACAGAATCTTGGCCCCATGCTTATGCACGGCATGCGTAACCAGTCGATGCGGTGCAACATCGCCCAAGGTATTCATGGTTCCGCCAGCAGGCAATAACCAGCCCTGACGATTCGGTGAAATCCCGCCAGTAATCAGGAGACCCACACCACCTTTGGCACGTTCACCAAAATAAGCGGCCAGTTTAGGATAATTATAAAAACGATCTTCCAAGCCCGTATGCATTGATCCCATCACCACACGGTTTTTAATCGTGGTGAAACCCAGATGTAATGGTTTTAAAATATTTGCATAGCGCGTCGTTGTCATAAAATATCCCTGATTCTTATTTGGCTAAAAGCTTAAATCTTATCCATGTACTTTAACTGATTTTCAGAGGCTTTTTATGACTATCAGGTCCGCTTTCTCAGGCACAAATACCAATTGTGATATTCATGCCGTACCTGAGTGGTGAACTTATTGCTGCCATTGATTTTTGCTGGATTTCCATAACGCAATTACCCCGAGTACTGTACCAATGGGAAAACTGAGCAGCATCAGGATCGCCATAATTCTGGACAAGGTGCGTCCTGAACCATTGCCCTGTTTGACCTTGAGACAGGCCTGAATATTCAAAACGATCAGCACAGCCAAAAGCAGCAACACAATACCCAGACTCAGCATGGAAATCGTCGACTGCTGATATTCCAGATATAAAAATGCAACCGTACTAAAAACCAGCAAACCGGCATAGATTCCATGCACAATTGACAGGGTCTCATTTTTGGCAGCCGGTTGCAGATTAGGTAAAGGAGGAATATTCGGGCTCATGAGGGCTATCCTAAAGATGTTTTTTCTTAATGATGTTATTGAATCTTCCCAGATTTTCCTATTTTTTAAGCGTTTGTCAAAAATACGGTAATTTTATGATTATTTAAGCCTATTGAATCAAGATTTTGAAACGAGTTTTTCTTTTCTAAAGCAAACCTAAATAAAATAATGATACAATTGACGCAATATGTGTTTTTTCAGGCCACCACTTCTGGCGTGCCTATTTCATATCATTAGGATGAACAATGTCTGATAATGCAACTATCTTGCAGAATGTCCCAGTAGGCAAAAAAGTTGGTATTGCCTTTTCTGGCGGTCTAGATACTTCTGCAGCTCTTTTGTGGATGAAACAAAAAGGCGCTGAACCTTATGCTTATACAGCAAACTTGGGTCAGCCAGACGAAGCCGATTACGATGCGATTCCAAAAAAAGCTGAAGCTTATGGCGCAGTAAAAGCACGTTTGATCGACTGCCGTTTACAGCTTGCATTAGAAGGTATTGCTGCAATTCAATGTGGCGCGTTCCACATTTCTACCGGTGGCGTTCCATACTTCAACACGACTCCTCTTGGCCGTGCAGTAACAGGTACCATGCTGGTAACTGCAATGAAAGAAGATGACGTGAACATCTGGGGTGACGGTTCTACTTATAAAGGTAACGACATCGAGCGTTTTTACCGCTACGGTCTGTTGACTAACCCTAACCTGAAAATCTACAAACCTTGGTTAGACCAGACCTTCATTGACGAGCTAGGCGGCCGTGCAGAAATGTCACAGTTCCTGATCGACAATGGCTTTGACTACAAAATGTCAAAAGAGAAAGCATACTCAACTGACTCAAACATGTTGGGTGCAACTCATGAAGCCAAAGATCTTGAATACCTGAATGCCGGTATCAAAATCGTTGATCCAATCATGGGCGTTGCATTCTGGAAAGAAGACGTTGAAATCAAACCTGAAGAAGTATCGATTACTTTTGAAGAAGGTTTCCCTGTTGCAATCAATGGTCAACGTATCGAAGATCCAGTTGAGTTCATTCTTGAAGCGAACCGTATTGGTGGCCGTCATGGTCTAGGTATGTCGGATCAGATCGAAAACCGTATCATCGAAGCGAAATCTCGTGGTATCTACGAAGCTCCGGGTATGGCCCTTCTTCACATCGCTTATGAACGTCTGGTCACTGGTATTCATAACGAAGACACCATCGAACAATACCGTATCAACGGTCTTCGTTTGGGTCGTCTTCTGTACCAAGGTCGCTGGTTCGATTCTCAAGCATTGATGCTTCGTGAAACTGCACAGCGTTGGGTAGCTAAAGCTATCACTGGTACTGTGACTTTAGAACTGCGTCGTGGTAATGACTACACCATCATGAACACTGAATCTCCTAACCTCACTTATGAAGCTGAGCGTTTAACTATGGAGAAAGGTGATTCTATGTTCTCTCCAGCGGATCGTATCGGTCAGTTAACTATGCGTAACCTGGACATCACAGATACACGTGCAAAACTGGGTATTTATACAGATTCTGGCCTGCTTGCAGTAGGTACAGGTTCTGCAGTACCTCAATTAAAAGACAAAAACAAATAAGTTTGTTTTAACGTCAAAAAAACCGCTCAATTGAGCGGTTTTTTTATAGATTCGATTTAGGTATTTACACTATTTGGATTTGCAGTGCGGATCGACTGATAATAAATCTGATTCCGTCCTAGCTGTTTGGCTCGATACAACGCCTGATCGGCAATTCCCAATAAGACATCCTTATCAATAAAGTCTTCACCACGATACACAGTGATGCCCAAACTGATGGTGATGTGATCAGCCACACCAGATTTCTCATGCGGAATTTCCAGACGCTCAATCGCATTAAAAATATTAGAAGCCACTGCATAAGCACCATGAGCATCAGTTTCTGGAAGCAGTACCACAAACTCTTCACCACCATAACGGGCCACGAAATCCATATGCCGGATCGCATTTTTAATAGTAAAGGCAATACTGGAAATGACATCGTCCCCTTTTTGATGTCCATAAAAATCGTTATAGTTTTTAAAATGATCCACATCGATAAATAAAATCGCCAAAGCATGCTGATTACGGCGAGAACGTTCAAAGAAGATATCCAGTGTTTCATCGAAAGTTCGTCGATTAGAGATTTTGGTCAGCTCATCATGCTGGCTTAAATGCAATAATTCTGTGGTATGAATCCGCTGAATTTTCTCACTGATTCTGGCCCGCATGGTGTATAGAAAAATCATTCGCTCACGGGCAAAAAGCATATAACTAATCACACATCCCAATAGGCTACTGCCAATTAGAATCCGCCCCAAGACCAGCGCATTAAATTCGATCGATAACACGGATAACAGCCAGACCGTACAAAGTGCAGCAAACAACCCCGTGATTAACATCTGTAAAGGTTTTACTCCGGTCAGAATATAACCCAGAATGTAGATAATAGTGATGATCGCCATCGACTGATGTTGCAAGCTTACTGTTTGAATAGACATGGTCAGATAGGAAGTCGAGACTATCATCCAGAACATTAGCAGCATGGAAGCCTGCGGAAAAAAGCGTTTGATTTTAGGCAGACAGGAGAAGAAATAAAAAGCAAGTAAAGCGAGACTACCATTGATCAGCCCCAGCATACAGCGCACAAAATCTTGTACAAAATATTGTGAATCGATAATCCAGTAGTCGGTCGGAATCATGACCAGCAGAAAAATAAAATAGGTCAGTACACCTGCCCAGACATATTTTTCGACATGTTTACGTGCTCGCTCCAGGTTTTTGCTCCAGAACTCCTGTTCCAGATTCGGAGGGAAAACCGAGCCTACACGCTGACTTTGCCGTGTGATTAATTCTTCTATTTTTTCTTTTTCATCTTGCAATTTTGCTAGATTGTACTTGTATTCCATTGCCAAGTATTTATGTAATTTTTTTATTAATTTTAAAATATCATACTTTTATAAATTAATTTATAGATATCCCTTATTTTGTATATATTTCTCGTTACCATTTTAGGCATAGATGCATTATCATTTGTTTTATTTCTCCGATTGAATTCGCCTTGAATACGATTACCCTTCTCCAGCCAGACGACTGGCATGCCCACCTGCGTGATGGTCACGCTCTGCAACGCACCGTTCCTGATCTAGCTAAACAGTTTTCCCGCGCCATCTGTATGCCGAACCTTGTTCCACCGGTTAAAACTGTGGAAGAAGCATTAAGCTACCGTGAACGTATTATGGCGCATGTTCCTGAAGGTAGCGATTTTGATCCACGCATGGTGCTGTATTTCACAGATAATACCTCTCCAAGTGAAGTCAAAAAGATTAAAGATTCTGAGCATGTCAATGCTATTAAACTTTACCCTGCTGGCGCAACCACCAACTCGGATAGCGGTGTAAGCGACATTCGTAAAGTATATTCAGTCATTGAACAGCTTGAAGAGCATCAGGTGCCTTTATTGCTGCACGGTGAAGTGACGCATAATCATGTCGATATTTTTGACCGTGAAAAACGTTTCCTTGATGAAGTCTTAGCACCATTACTAAAACAGTTCCCGAAACTGAAACTGGTTCTGGAACACATTACTACCAGCGAGGCAGCTAATTTCGTACTGGAACAGGATCGTAATGTGGCTGCGACTATTACCCCACAGCATTTACTGTTTAACCGTAATGATATGCTGGTTGGTGGGATCAAGCCGCACTTCTATTGTCTGCCAATTTTAAAACGTCAGACGCATCAGCAAACGTTGCTTGAAGTGGCAACGAGCGGTAATCCTAAATTTTTCTTAGGCACCGACAGTGCACCGCACTCAAAAAATGCCAAAGAAAATGCGTGTGGCTGCGCAGGATGCTATAGTGCTCCGACTGCAATTGAGTTATATGCTCAGGCCTTTGATCAAGTAGGTAAAATCGACCGCCTAGAAGGTTTTGCCAGCCACTTTGGTGCAGATTTCTACGGCCTCCCACGTAATACCAAAACCATTACGCTGGTCAAAGAAGATCAAGTTATTCCTGAAAGTCTAGACTACTTGGATGGTGAACAAATCGTTCCGCTATATGCAGGAAAAACCATTCAATGGAGAAAAATGTGACAAATGAAACTCTTCCAGTCATTGGTCAGCGTTTCCGTGGATTTTTGCCTGTTGTTGTCGATGTTGAAACAGCAGGCTTTAATGCACAGACTGATGCCTTGTTAGAAATTGCGGCCATTCCTATTGTTTATAATGAAGATGGCCAGTTTGTGCCCGGTGAAGCTTACCACGCACATATCAATCCTTTCGAAGGTGCCAACCTGGATCGCCGCTCTTTGGAATTTATCGGGATTGACCCGTCAAATCCGATGCGGATCGCAATGGCTGAAGATGAAAAAACCGCGTTAAAACGTATTTTTAAATCGGTCAATGAAGTGCGTCGTCAGCAAAATTGTACGCATGCCGTTTTGGTCGGTCACAATGCGCATTTTGATTTGGGCTTTGTACAGGCAGCAATTGCCCGTACCGGAACCAAAAACCAGAATCCGTTTCACAGTTTTTCTGTGTTTGATACCGTGACTTTAAGTGCGGTGATGTTTGGTCAAACGGTTCTGGCTAAATCTTGTATTCAGGCCGGTATTGAGTTTGATGGCAAAGAAGCACACTCTGCGTTATACGATACGCAAAAGACTGCGGAACTGTTTTGCTATATTTTAAACAAACTCGCACCTCACCTGCTTGACACTTTGGTGGCGGATCAATAAGATACCGCCATCTTCTAAACGTCCCTATCGTCTAGAGGCCTAGGACATCGCCCTTTCACGGCGGTAACCGGGGTTCGAATCCCCGTAGGGACGCCATCTTATTTATCCCCTTCTTCTTTCATTTTTTCCAAGAAAACTCTTTTTCTTATTATTGCTTTCAATACTATTGTTATAAATTTCGCATGACTGAGTTTGGTGCCCTTTCTCGTTTGCTTAGGCTATAATCAAGTTGATGTTAGGTTTTGATCAATTTTCCCATGCTAAAGAAAATCCTGCTTGTTTTACTTATTCTGGCACCTTCAGCGCTTTATATTTATGTGATCAGTCGCGATGATAAAACTGCTGAGAACCGAGCAGAAACTACGCCTGCTGAAAAAACACCGACTGAGCAATACCAAACTCCCGATCACTAGTTTTTAAGAGGCTTTGCAAATATTTATTTTTTAAATTAAAAGAAGAACTTTATGAGGAAATTCCAATTTATGTGATATTTCACATAATTAAAACTAAAATACTTTTTTTAAATCTCTCCTTTTAATTGAGCTATGCAATCTCCCTCTCCACCTTCACAGCATTCGTCTGTTGAGGGTCAAACTCCGTCGTTAAAACGTGCCATGGGCACACGTCATCTGATCATGCTTTCCCTTGGTGGCGCTATTGGTACCGGCCTGTTTATGGGTTCCGGTGAAGTGATTTCACAAGCTGGACCTTTGGGCGCAGTACTGGCCTATATTATTGGTGGCTTGATCGCCTATATGGTAATGCTCTGCCTCGGTGAACTGGCCGTACATTTACCCGTGTCTGGTTCTTTTGGTGCCTTTGCAACCCATTATATTGGGCCGGGTACAGGCTATATGGTGTCCTGGATGTACTGGCTCGGCTGGTCAGCCACTTTGGGTACCGAATTCACTGCAGCTGCGATTCTAATGCAGGAATGGTTCCCGCAAACTTCGATCTGGTTATGGACATTGATCTTTGCTGCAGGTGTACTGCTCTCCAATTTAAGCTCAACCCGTACCTTTGCCGAATCAGAATTCTGGCTGTCACTGGTTAAAGTTGCGACTGTACTGATTTTTATTATTCTGGGCTTTGGCTGTATCTTTGGCTTTATTCCATTTCAAGGTTATGAATCTGCGCCACTGTTCAATAATTTGACTGAACATGGCTGGCTGCCAAACGGTTTAATTCCGTTATTCACCACATTACTAATCGTGAACTTTGCCTTTAATGGTACCGAGATGATCGGGATCGCTGCCGGTGAAACCGAAAATCCTGAGAAAAATGTACCGAAAGCGATTCATGCTGCGGTATGGCGTCTGATGATTTTCTTTGTCGGGACCATTATCGTGATTAGCTCGCTGCTGACTTATACCGATGCGGGTTTACAGGTCGGTGGTCATGGGGGCTTAAGCAGCAGTCCGTTTGTATCCGTGTTTACCCAAATGGGTATTCCATATGCGGAAGACTTTATCCGTTTCGTAATTATCACTGCACTGCTGTCGACTGCAAACTCTGGCCTTTATGCAGCTTCACGTATGATGTGGGCATTGTCTTCACAAAACCAGTTACCGCGACTGTTTGCTAAAGTCAGTAAATCCGGCGTGCCTTATGTAGCAGTCTGGGTCACCATGATTGGCGGTTTGCCTGGTCTGCTCTCTGAGCAATTTGGTGCAGATGTCATCTTTAAAAACCTAATGGGCGTGGCCGCTTTTACCATGGTGATTGTCTGGATGAGTATCTGCTGGAGCCAGTTTAATTTCCGTCGCCAATGGCTGAAGTCTGGTCATAGTGTCTCTGAACTAAAATTCCGTACACCTTGGTTCCCTTTAGTTCCCATTCTAGGTTTTGTAACTTGTACTGCAACCGGTCTGAGTATGGCAGCTGACCCTGAAATGCTCTCTGGTTTTATTGGCTGTTTATTGTTTATGGCAGCATGCTATGCAAGTTACTACTGGCTTTATCATCAAAAAGCTTAAATTCTAAACTTTTGAACTGAAATAATTTCTTTAATAAACCCAATTCCGATTGGGTTTATTTTTTCATATCAGGTAAATCCGTTCAGAAAATAATATCTTAATAAAATAAAGTTTTTGTTTTGCCTAATGTTTAAACTGTTAAATACATTTTAGTAAAAACTCTTTTGACAAAGTCCGGCTTAGTCCTTAATATAGCCATCACCTCGCAACGTCCCTATCGTCTAGAGGCCTAGGACATCGCCCTTTCACGGCGGTAACCGGGGTTCGAATCCCCGTAGGGACGCCATTATCTGATCGCTCACGATCAAGTCTTATACATAATCCATATTAATACGTTGCAGATTTGTAGTTTTTCACTACAATAACCCGCTTCATTCTTTTATTTTTTGACTCCTATGCACTCATCTCCGAATGATGCTACGCATCAGGGCAATTCTGCGCCTTTAAAACGCGCTATGAGTACTCGACATCTGGTCATGATTTCGCTTGGTGGCGCAATCGGAACAGGCCTATTTCTAGGTTCGGGTGAAGTCATTGCACAAACGGGGCCTGTAGGTGCCATTCTTGCTTATCTCCTTGGCGGGATCATCGCTTACATGGTTATGCTATGTCTGGGTGAACTTGCCGTTCATATGCCCGAATCGGGCTCATTTGGCGCCTATGCCAAACGCTATATTGGACCAGGGACTGGCTACACCATTACTTGGCTATACTGGCTGACCTGGTCAGTGACCCTGGGAACTGAATTTACCGCTGCAGCTTTATTAATGCAGGAATGGTTCCCGGATAGCTCCATGTGGATGTGGACACTGATTTTTGGTGCTTTCGTATTCGCACTGAATATGATTTCCACTCGCTGGTTTGCAGAGTCCGAGTTCTGGCTGGCACTGGTGAAAGTCGTTACTGTCGTAACCTTTATCCTGCTTGGCCTACTCGCTATCTTTGGTGTAGTAAGCTATCAAGGACAGGAAGCTGCCCCGCTATTCAGTAACCTGACAGCTCAAGGCTGGTTCCCCGAAGGTCTGTTCCCAATCTTCACCACCATGCTGATTGTAAACTTTGCTTTCTCTGGAACTGAATTGATTGGTGTGGCTGCGGGTGAAACAAAAGATCCGGCCAAAAATGTACCCAAAGCGATTAATACTGCAATTTTCCGCTTACTGATTTTCTTTGTAGGTACGATTATTGTGGTAACCTCCCTTCTTCCGCATCAGGAAGCAGGTCTGGCAGCTGAAGGTGTCAGTAGCAGTCCATTCGTGACAGTATTCCAGCATATCGGTATTCCTTATGCTGAAGATATTATCCGCTTTGTGATTATCACAGCATTGCTATCTGCTGCTAACTCAGGTCTATTTGCTGCATCCCGTATGATGTGGTCATTGTCTTACAGTAAACAGTTACCAGCGGTATTTTCACGCCTAAATGCGCGTGGTGTACCTTATATTGCAGTCATTGTCACCATGATTGGCGGTATGCCTGGTTTGCTGTCTGAACAGTTCGCACCGGAAACTATCTTCACTAACTTGCTAGGTATTGCAGCATTTACCATGGTAGTGGTCTGGATGAGCATCTGTCTCAGCATGTTCAACTTCCGCCGCGAATGGTACAAACAGGGTAAAACAGCAAAGGATCTTGATTTTGCTGCGCCATTATTCCCGATCGTACCGATTCTGGGTTTTCTGTTCTGTCTGATTACCTGTATCAGTATGGTGTTTGATCCGAGCATGCGTATCAGTTTCTTTGGCTGTCTGGTATTTATTGCACTGTGCTATGCCAGCTACTACAAGTTCTATCACAAAAATGCTTAAACATTAAAATGACTAAAAGAGCAGCTTCGGCTGCTCTTTTTTATTTATACTGAAAATGTTCTAGGCAGCCAGCGTGGTGTGTCGATGAAAATTATTTATATTCATGGCATGAATAAGCAGAAATTTAGCTCTGCGTCCCTGCGTCAACGTTGGCTGAGTTTGCTAAAACATGGTCTGGAACAGTCGCATCAACAAACACGTTTTGCCTACCTCAAACGGCATATCCGTATCCCTTTTTATGGCGACTTACTGTCACGTCATCATTTACATAATGTGCTAAATGCCAGTACATTGATGCCGCAAGACTGGCCTCGCTTTCCTTTCCAGTCTCCAGTTAAATCCCAGCCACCACCACCCCATCTCAATCAATATTCACCTGAAATTTGTGAAATTCCCGAGCTAAAGGTTGAGGATGCCATGACCTTTAACCAGAAGCTGCAGTTTATTAGTACATTAAGCCGGAATACTCTATTACGGGATTTTGTGATCTTACTGAATCATTTCCCTCGCCTGCATGATACGCTGATCAAAAAATTTCTGATTGAAACCTATTCTTATCTGGCAAATTCCACATTCATGCAGCAGGTGCATCAGCGAATTGGCCAGCAACTGCATGGCGATAAACCCTGTATCCTAATGGCTCATTCTTTAGGAAGTGTGATTGCCTATCATTATCTGCTTTTGCACCCGGAACTGAATGTACAGCGTTTTATCAGCATGGGATCACCAATGGCTTTCCGGGTCATTCAGGAACATTTGCCCCAGCCTGTTCATCGGCCAGAAGCTATTAAAGGTGACTGGATTAATTTTTATTGCAGTGATGACTTTTTAACTGCCTTTCCATTATCGGAACCGCCTTTTCAGTTTCAGCCGGCAATTATCAATCGGGAGATTCGTACTTCAATTTATCATCCGCATGATATTGATGGCTATGTCCAGCATCCGGAAGTCATCGAAGCCCTGCTAGAATTACTCTAAAAAGCATCTTAATTTACAGATTTAATTTTACTATTTCCTTTGCATTATTTTTCTGCTGAGTAAAATTCTTTATTCATACCTACTCATTTTGTGGTTTATTTATGACTCTTTTATAAATATACATATGTCTGTTAATTATTGTTTTATCAAAGATAATTTACACATTAACACCACAAAAAGCGCTGCTTTTGCTACGTTAATATTTTCTATACTGTAAATATAATTCTATCGAACTCAGTGGGGTGTCGATGAAAGTTATTTTTATTCATGGAATGAATCAGCAACATCATAGCGCTGCCTCCATCCGCCAGCGCTGGCTCCATATACTTCAAAAAGGGATGCGCAAACATCAACAAGATGCCAGATTTAGTTATTTAAAACGCCACATTCGTATTCCATTTTATGGCGATCTGCTTTCACGTTATAACGTCCGTAATATTCTAGAAGCTGGCACCCTGATGCCCCAGGAATGGCCTAGCTTTCCTTTTCGTAAGCCTGCTCAACCTCAGCTTCCCGCCCCTGTTCCACGTCCTGGTTGGCGTAGGCCCACCATTACCGATTTCGCCCAACCCAGCCCAAGTGATACCATGGATTTCAGACAGAAATTCAATTATTTTACCGCCCTCGGCAAGAATGTGGCGCTTCGAGATTTTGCCTTATTACTCAATTATTTTCCCACTCTGCATCGCACTCTATTGCAGAGATTTCTGATTGAAACTTATCTTTATCTCGATAACCCTGATTTCATGAGAGAAGTACATGAACGGATTGCCCGACAACTGAGTGGTCGCAAACCCTGCATTGTCATTGCTCATTCTTTAGGAAGTGTGATTGCCTATAATCATCTTATCCAGCACCCTGAACTGAATGTACAGCGTTTTATTACTTTAGGTTCGCCATTAGCCTTTCAGGTGATTCAATCCAGCTTGGCACAGCCGGTGGCACGACCTAAGGCAATTAAAGGCGACTGGATCAATTTCTATTCAACGGATGATTATCTCACCGCCATTCCGCTTACCGAACCGCCATTCAAGTTTGAACCTGAAATCATCAATCATGGCATTCGTACACATATTCACCGTCCACATGACATTACTGGCTATTTACTGCATCCTCAGGTTGTTGAAGCCATTCTGGAATTGCTTAAAAATCCGGCCTAAATCCTGCATTTTTCAAGTATTCTGCTAATATTGTTTTAAATTTATGCACTCAAAAGAAAAATTCCAAAAAACTCTGGAAAAGCGTTTGACACCCCCCTGTTTTCACCCTAATATACGCCCACCTCTGAAACGTCCCTATCGTCTAGAGGCCTAGGACATCGCCCTTTCACGGCGGTAACCGGGGTTCGAATCCCCGTAGGGACGCCAATTTCAGAAGTAATATTTTATTAAGTCCCTATCGTCTAGAGGCCTAGGACATCGCCCTTTCACGGCGGTAACCGGGGTTCGAATCCCCGTAGGGACGCCATTACTTCAAACCAAAAGTTCTGGTTTAAAATATCACTTCTACACTGTCCCTATCGTCTAGAGGCCTAGGACATCGCCCTTTCACGGCGGTAACCGGGGTTCGAATCCCCGTAGGGACGCCATATTCGAGATAGTTAATTTAATTAACTTCTCATAAAAAAGCCCAAGCATGATGACTTGGGCTTTTTTATTATTTGTTTTTTTGCTTGTTCCTTCATTCCTGTTTTTAACGTTTGATCAAATTGTCTCGATTGCAATTTTATTTGTTTATAAATAATTCATTCAAAAATCTTATTCTTTTACATTTCTCTTCAACTCGTTATCCATTCATTTTCATTTACAGCAATCGCACTATAAATCCGAACAAAAAATCAACACCCGTGGTATAAGCATGCCGTTAAGTTAGAAAGCATAATATATCTGCAAGGATCAGATTATGTTCGTCAGTACAAAGTTAAGTTCGCCTGAATCATCTATTAAAAATCATAATCATCAATTTAATAACTTTAAAGATTGGGTCAACTTCTTTCAAGATCAACAGATTTCGACGGCAGTAAAGACCGAACAGGCTGAGAACTATTTAAGAGATTTAATCCAGCAAGTTGATGTGGCTGGATTGGAATGGCTGAATCAACCCAGACATGTAGAGCAACATTTTCTTGAACAGCACCACCAAACCTGCGCAATCTTCCAGTCTTATGTAGAGCGGCGTAGACAGCAGCAAGGACGTGAATACTTCCCGACTGTGTCACATGCATTTGAGTTCCTGGCCAAAGTCGCACCTGTAAAACTGGTAGACGGCTCATGGCTGTATTCAACTGTGCAAAACTGGAATAGTCCGGAAACCAAAGACCTGATTTATATCTATCTGGAAGAACTAGGCATGGGTCATACCCGTGCCAATCATGTCACCATGTATCAGGACTTGCTGAATCATTATGAGCTGAACAGCTATGCTGAGCAACTGGATGCCAGCTATTATGAACAAGCAGCCGTGCAGCTGGCTTTGGCCTATGCGCCGCCAGAATATCTGCCGTTAGTCATTGGTTTCAATCTGGGTTATGAACAGCTGCCCTTACACCTGTTAATTACCAATTATGAATTATCTGAACTCGGTCTTGATCCACATTATTTCAATGTACATATTACTATTGATAATGCTCACAACGGTCATGCACAAAAATCGCTGCAAGCGTATTTAGATCAGTATGCACTCGCTGAAGATCCTGTTCAGTATTTAGACCTGATTAAAAAAGGTTATGTGCTGAATGACATTGGTAAAAGTTCTACCCAGATCATCAAGCAACTGGATACCGAAAAACTGGCTTTGAAAGTGTTTCAGAACAAAGCGCTGATTGGACAATATATCCATAACCAGAAATGCCAGTTTAGTGGCAAGACCATTAATGAATGGTTATCCGATCCGGCACAGATTGCAGACTTCTTGAAAGTCATGATTGAAAAAGGCTGGATTGTAAAAGATGCACCTGTAGAACAAAGCCGGTTCTGGAAAATGATTGATGATCCAGATGGCAAAATGTTTGGTGTATTTAATGCGACTGAAAAACAGATTATTAAAGACTGGATTCAAGGTGAGACTTTTGCCGCTCGTCTGTCATCACGTAGCAGATCTCAAGTTCATAACCAGATGGAACCGGTATTGAACCGTATTGACCAGCAACAGATCCATCAGCTGAAAAGCCGTCTGAATCGCTGTGCTGCTGCCGAACAAAAGATTGATCTGCTGATTCCTTATGTAGCACCGCATATGCATCATCAGGAAGTGGGCTTGTGGGCAACACGTCAGCTTTCTCAGTTACTCTTCCCTTTTCAGACTCAAGCCATGACTTATTCTTAAAAAGGTCATTCATAAAAAAACAGGGCATTTTATATGCCCTGTTTTTGCTTCAATGCATTATACAAATTAAGCCGATTTACGTGAATTGATCTGACCTTTAATCACAGCTTTCACATTACCTTTTACGTAATTTAAAAATACCTTTAAAGGCGACAGTTTTGGATTTGGTCGATTACCTTTGGCAATTTCTTTAAATTGTGCGGCATACCAGATGATTTCCATAATCGCCATTTTATCGATCATTGGAATACCGGTTTTAATTTTCTCAACTGCATAACGTACATCCTGTCCAGCCACCAGACGGTTACCCAGATCAGGCTCGACCGCAAATGGACGTGCAATACCGACAAAATCACATGCGCCGCTGTCAAGGGCTGCATTCATACCCACTGCGGTACGGAAGCCCCCCGTCACCATTAAATAACAATTAACTTCCTGACGGATCTTTTCGGCAAAATCGAGGAAATAGGCTTCGCGGGCAACCGTTGATGCTTTACGTTTCTCTGCTTTTACTCCGGCCATTGCAGGTGCTTCATAGGTTCCGCCAGAAACTTCAATCATATCGATCCCGACTGCATCCATCGCCTTAAAGACATAAATAACGTCTTCTTCACTAATGCCACCGCGCTGAAAGTCTGCCGAGTTTAATTTCACTGAAATGATAAAATTCTCTGAAGTTGCTGCACGCACTGCCTTATAAGCCTCTAGCAAGAATCGGCTGCGGTTTTCAATACTGCCACCCCACTGGTCTTGACGTTTATTGGTCAGGGGCGATAAAAACTGGCTAATTAGATAACCATGCGCCCCATGTAACTGCACGCCTTCAAATCCCGCCTTTTCGCAAATGGCAGCTGAAGTCGCAAAGCGCTGGATAATATCTAAAATTTCATCTTCACGCAGTTCACGTGGCGTACCGAAACTCATCGCCAGTGCCGGACTAAAAGGCACAGCTGAAGGCGCTACGGTTTCTTTATTCAAGCCTTTCGGGCACTGACGTCCAGGATGAGACAACTGTACCAGTTGCACCATGCCATGACGTTTGCCGACATTCGCCCAAGCTTTTAACTTTTCCAGGTCACGTTCAGTTTCTACTACCACTACACCGGGTTCATTCTTGGCACGAAAATCCACCATGACATTACCCGTAATCGCACAGCCTAAACCACCTTTGGCCCAAGCTTCATATAACTTTAAATGGGCCTGATTGGGTTGGCCTGCATCATTGGCCAACGCCTCACTCATGGCACCTTTAATGATACGGTTTTTAAACTGGGTATTACGGATCTGGATGGAATCGGCTAATTGTGTCATGTACTTTCCTGAAATGTTTATCTTATTTTGTATGTGTTATAACCTAACTTGCCATAATTGACAATTCATATTGTCAAATGGATACAAATTTTATTTGTAGATATTAAATCAGTCTTAAAAAATCATTTTAAATTTTGGGATCGAAAGCATCCCGGATGGCTTCACCGATATAGATGAGTAAAGACAAGACAATGGCTAAAGTCAGAAACCCGGATAAAGCCAACCACGGCGCATTGAGATTATTTTTACCCTGCAGTAATAATTCACCTAGAGAAGCGGTTTCGGGTGGCAAACCATAACCTAAAAAGTCCAGTGCAGTTAGTGCGCTAATATTGGCAGTCAGCATAAAAGGTAGTTGTGACAGGCTGGAACCCATCACATTGGGTAAAATATGCCTGAACATGATCCGGCCATGCCCTGCACCAATACTTTTCGCTGCCCAGACATATTCCAGATTTCTGGCCCGTAAAAATTCAGCGCGCACCATCGACACCAGTGTTGTCCAGCCAAAAAATAGCATGATCACAAATAGCCAGTAAATATTCGGACTAAACACACTGACCAGAATCATGACCATAAACAGCATCGGCAGGCTGCTCCAGACCTCAAGTGCACGTTGCCCGATCAGGTCAATCCAGCCACCATAATAGCCTTGAACTGCACCGACCAGCACACCTAATCCTGCCGACAGCAAAGTCAGTGCAAAGCCAAACAGCAAGGAAATACGCAAGCCATATAGAATCCGTGCCAGCACATCCCGTCCCTGATCATCGGTCCCCAGCCAATTTTGTTGGCTTGGTGCTGAAGGCACTGGAATATCGAGTGTCAAATTGGGTGTGTCATATGCAAAACGGATCACTGGCCAGATTGCCCAGCCTTTGGCATTAATCAGCTGCTGTACCGCAGGATCCTGATACTCGGCTTCAGTTTCAAAGACACCACCAAAAGTCGTTTCAGGATATGACTTTATTACTGGCAAATAATAGGAATCCTCATACTTGATCAGTAAAGGCTTATCGTTAGCGATCAGCTCAGCACCAAGTGACAAGATAAAAATAATGATAAAGGCAATGAAGCAGGCAAATCCGGTTTTATTATTTTTAAAACGTTGCAGACTGGCGCGTAGCATTGGTGACATTATTTTGACCCTCGTGAATCAAAATGGATCCGGGGATCAATCACCCGATACAGCACATCACTGATCAAACGCAGCACCAAGCCCAATAAGGTAAAAATAAACAAGGTTCCAAAAATGACCGGATAATCCCGCTGCAGAATCGCTTCAAATCCCAGCATGCCCAAACCATCCAGATTAAAGATGATTTCAATAAACAGGTTCCCGACAAATAAAATACCGAGCAAAGCTTCTGGCAATCCAGCGATCAACACCAGCACTGCATTGCGCAGTACATGCCGATAGAGTACTGCCCTTTCCTGTAGTCCCTTCGCTTTTGCTGCCAGTACATAGTGTTTACTGAGTTCTTCCATAAAGGAAAATTTCACCAGATAAGTCAGCCGTGCAAAACCACCGAGTACCATAGCCAGTAGCGGCAAAGCCATATGCCAGAAATAATCCTGAATTTTTCCAAAGAAAGATAATTCATCAAAATTTTCCGAGCTTAATCCTTGTAAAGGAAACCATTGCAGATAGGAACCACCTGCAAAAAATACAATCAGCAAAATGGCAAAGATAAAGGCTGGAATGGCATAGCCCACAGCCAGCAGCAAAGACGTCGTTTGATCAAACAGACTGCCATGCTTTTTGGCTTTCTGGATGCCAAGAGGAATAGAAACCAGATAAATGAGCAAGGTACTCCAGAAACCTAGAGACAGTGAAACTGGCAATTTTTCCCAGATCAGTTCAGTCACAGCTTGGCCTTTAAAAAAGCTCTGGCCCAAATCAAACTGAGCATAGCTTTTTAACATTTCCCAGAACCGTAAATGAACCGGCTGATCAAATCCATATTGAATCTTGATCTGTTCCAGCATTTCAGGGGTCAGGCCTTGCTGTCCCTGATATTGTAAGCCACCGATCGCCAAATTATTTGCATGCTGTGCCTGATAGATAGCCTGTTCCACTGGACCACCCGGTGCAAGCTGAATCACCACAAAATTGATCAGTAAAACCATCAATAATGTCGGAATCATAAGAAGCAAACGTTTGACGATATAAGTGCTCATGGCACTCCCCAAAGCTGAAAACCTAGCGATATTTTAAGTACGGTGCCACTTGTCTGGCTTTAGCTGTATCCACCCACCAGTAATCAATACCCGCAGAAAGCTTGGGCTTGATCTTGGGCTGCCGATACATATTCCAGTAAGCATACCAGTATTCACCCGTACCATAGGTCGGAATATGATAATAACCGGCTCGCAATAAACGATCTAAAGCTCGGGTACTATAAATCAGCTGCTCCCGGCTTTGTGCCTGAACCACCTGATCAATTACCCGATCAATCACCGGATTTTGAATACCGGCATAATTATAATTGCCAGGCTGACGTGCCGCCTCACTGCCCCAAAACTGTTTCTGTTCCTGCCCCGGTGTCAGCGATTGCGGCATGGTATCCATAATCATATCAAACTGATAATTTCTTAGTCGCTCATAATACTGAGCCGTTTCCACCATCCGAATGTGAGCCTGAATTCCTAAACGTTTCAAATGCCGTAGATAAGGCATCAGATGACGCTGCTGTTCAGCCTGATGCAACAGAAATTCAATCTGTACAGGTTGACCTTGAGCAGTCACCAGTTTCCCCTGCTGATAACGGTAACCGGCATTCAATAAAATTTGTCGCGCCTGTAATAAATTTTTGCGGTTAAACCCGGAGGCATCTGATTGCGGATAATGCCAATCCTGTAATACCGCCTGACGTTGCACCGGATGCAATTTTGATAAATTTGGCTGTAATATTTCCAGCTCCTGAGCACTCGGCTTGCTTGTAGATGCCAGTTCACTATTACTAAAAAAGCTGTTCAGACGCTGATATTCCCCATGAAACAAGGCTTTATTTAGCCATTCAAAATCATAGGCCAGAGTTAAAGCTTGCCGGAAGCGGATATCAGCAAAGGGCTGACGTCGCGTATTAAAAATCAGGCTTTGTGTAGGAATCGGATTGTGATGCTGAAAACGATAGGTTTTGATTTGGCCTTGCTGTACCGCAGGAAACCGATAATCACTTACCCAGCGGTTGACCTGTTTTTCTTCATGCAGCGTAAACTGGCCAGATTTAAATGCCTCAAACTTGATTTCCGGACTACGGTAATAGCGATACTGTATGCGATCAAAATTATAACGGCCGCGATTGACCAGCAGATCTTTACCCCAATAATGCGGATTACGTTTATAGGAAATACTGCGTCCTGCATCAATACGTTCAATCACATAGGGCCCAGAACCCAAGATCGGTTTCAGGTTAATGTCCTTGAAGTTGCGCTTTTGCCACTCCTGCTGAGAATAGATCGGCATTTGCGTCACAATCATCGCCATTTCCGGATTATGGCGAGATTTAAAACTAATCTTAACTTTTGAAGGTGACAGGACTTCGGTTTTTTTAATATCTGCCAGATACATCTGCAAGCCAAAATTGGACTGGGTCTGGTACAGATCAAAACTGTATTTCACATCATTGGCCGTCACTGGCTGACCATTACCGAATCTGGCCTTAGGATTTAAATGGAAAATAATATAAGAAGTTTGCTTTGGGTCGAAACTGACTTTCTCCGCCAGCAAGGGATAATAAACGCCGGGTTCATCCAGGGATTTCGACATAAGGCTGTCAAAAATATAATTAATCCCTTCAGTGACATTCCCCTTACCATTCATACTGTTCAGATTATCAAAACTGCCATCGGCTGCCTGAATCAGGACACCACCTTTGGGCGCTTGCGGATTGGCATAAGGCAGAGATTTAGCCTGTGCATATTTGGGTACACTATGCAGTGCAATATAAGGCGTCGTAATGACTGCTGCCCCGCTGGAACTGATGATCCAGGGGGCAGCAAGAATCCATAAAACATGGACGGGATTAAACAATTTCACGATCCAGAAATTAGTTTGGAACCTTAATCACATCACCAATACGCAATTGAGTATTGGGTTTCAGTTCATTCATTTCTGCCAGTTCATTGGTTGCCATACCATAACGGGATGCCAGGCCGATCAAGGTATCGCCACGCTTCACCTTGTATTCAGTGACAAGTTTTGGAAGCTGAAGCGTTTGGCCCACACGTAAACCGGCACGTGGACTAAGATTGTTCAGGCTCGCCAGATCAGTAACGGGTACTCCTACACGATTGGCAATCGCAATCAGAGATTCCCCGGATTTTACCGTATAGGATTCTGTCGCCTTAGAAGATGCCGATTTTGTTGCGACTTTCACTACCGGCTCTTTTTTGGCGATCTGAATATCTTCATTAATTTTTAAACGCTGTCCAATCCGCACATTGCTATTGGTATTCAAACCATTCAAGTCTGCCAGATAACGTAATTGCAGATGATATTGGCGGGCAATCGAGCTTAAGGTTTCACCAGATTTCACGATGTGAGTATCTGATTTGACATTTTTTTCCTGAGTCTCGGTGACCACTTCCTGCACAGGTTCAGGACTGCCAGATAATTTTAGATGCTGACCCACACGCAGATTGGCACTACGAGAAATATTGTTCAGGTTAGCAATTTGATCCATCGACAGATTATATTTTGCTGCAATCCCGGTCAGTGTATCACCCGATTGAACCGTATAACTGTCAGGAACCTGACTACCAGCTGGAATCTTGATGATTTGACCAATGCGTAAGCCGCTGTTTGCAGACAGGCCATTTAACGCAGCCAGTTCAGATACCGTCAATTTACTTTGATTGGCAATGCTGTACAGGGTTTCACCACGTTTGACCTGATAGTTTTCTGTTGGCGTATGATCAACCTTAACGTTCTCAAACTTCTGTTCGACTTTTTCGGTTTTCTTACTGCTCGCAGTCAGTTCTTCAACTTCATTAAGAGGAACATTAATCTTCTGTCCGACCATCAAACTTCTACCCGCAGTTAAACCCGGAGTTAGTGCAGCAAGTTCTGCATTCGACAATGCGTAGCGATCTGCAATCAATTTCAGATACTCACCACGTTTAACGGTATAGGACTTGGTCTGAACTTTGGCAGTTTCGGCTTTTTTACTGTCTTCAGCTTTCGCTTTGCTGGCACTTTCTTTCAGGGAAAGCTTTTGCCCAACAAATAAACCGCTGGTCGTACTCAGATCATTATAATCAGCCAACTGTTTAACGCTCAGGCCGAACTGGCTGGCAACGCTGGTCAAAGAATCATTGGCCTGAACCACATAGCTTTCTGGTTTCTCTTTGGCTTTCGGTGCTTCCTGTACCGGCTTGGCATCATAGAGATAAATTGTGGTGCCTACATATAAGGTAGAGTTTGGATCAATCTGGTTCCATTTCGCGACATCACGCCAGTTCACGCCATTTTTGGCAGCAATCAATGCCAGGTTATCACCCGGTAAGACCTTATAGGTACTGCGCTTACCTTTCGGTGCCACAACCACGACTTCTGAATCAGTTTTTACATAGTTTTTGCCCTGATTAAGTCGGGCTTCAACTGAATCTGCACTGGTGTTTACAGCGACTTCTTTCGGATATGAGAATCCTTTGGTCAGTTCCTTGCCCTGCTGCTCGGCAATAGACTGACTGGTCTGAATTGCAGTCAGTTTAATCTTGCCATCATAAGGGTCAACAATTTCTGTACCTGCAGGTGCCAGTGCTTTCAGCTCTTCAATGACCTGTGCCTGTTCAGCCGCAGTCGCTACAGGTTGTAAAAGCTCATCCACGGTTTTATTAATTTCTTCTGCTGACACCACTTTCTGGATTTGCTGACGTTCAGCTGCGGTAATTGGTGGCTCGACCTGGATAGGCTTCACTGAAGCAACTGGCGTCACAGCAACCGGAATACGTGGCGCGCTTGGAATAGGCAATTCACTTTTTGCCGCAAATTCAGCAAGTGCTTCGGAACCACGTGGTGTGCTGACCCGTTTGGTGGTTTGTGCAGTTAGATTAGGTGTCGTCGTGGTTGACACTGCTGCTGGTGCAGTCGTAGCTGGCTTTGGTGATGTGGTCGCAGTTGGAGCTTTAGTTGCTGTTGCAGTCTTAGCAGTCGTAGTGGCAAGCACCGGCGGAGTCTGCTTGGCAGGTACGATGGTGGTACTGGTTGATGCTGGTGCTACAGTTGGCTTTGGAGTTACTGTAGTGGTCGTTTTAGGCGAGTTACTGACAGTACCTGCCCATAAGCCGCTTGAACTAGACTGCAGTTTTTTCAGTTTTTCATCAATCGATGGACTTAAGTCAGCCGGAATCAAAATACGGCGCGGACTTTCCGGATCAATACGATCACCACGATGTCCCGGGTTAAGCTGATACAGTTCAGCACGACTTAAACCCGTAATCGCTGCAATCTCATTTAAGTTGGCAGCACCGACAGGCACTTCACGAAAGTGAGGACGGTTGGCAATTGGCGGCAAACTCACGCCATAAGTACCCGGATTTTTCACGATCTGCGCAACTGCCAGGAAGCGCGGCACATAGTTCATGGTTTCCTGAGGCAGTTTCAAGGACCAGTAATCGGTAGGCAAACCTGCGGCCTTATTACGGTTAATCGCCTGCTGGATACGTCCCGGACCGGCATTATAAGAGGCCAAAGCCAATTCCCATGAACCAAACTGGTTATATAAGCTGCCCAAGAATTCATAAGCCGCACGGGTCGATTCCACCACATCACGACGGCCATCGTAAAGTGAGGTCTGTTTCAGACCATAAATACGGCCGGTACTCGGAATGAACTGCCATAAACCTGCCGCTGCTGCACTACTGGTCGCCGCCGGGTCATAAGAACTTTCAATAATCGGTAATAAAGCCAGTTCCGTAGGCATGCCACGGCGCTCAGCTTCTTTCACCGTGTAATATAAATAGCGCGATGCACGGGCACTCAGGCGGTCCAGATAAGGCTGACGGGAAATAAACCAGCCACGCTGCGCATCAATACGCGGATTCCAGGTATTCAGATCCATCTTGAAACCCACGGTCATCCGTTTCCAGATATCACCATGCTTCAAAATCAGTAAGCGGTCACCTTCAACCGCACGCATATCCGTTGCAGAAAGTAAATCTTCCAGCCCATCCAAACTGCTTGCATCTAGATATTGTGAGCCAACCTGCTTGCTTGACGCTTTCTGGGTCGCACTTTGTGTAGAAGAACAGCCCGTCAGTCCCAAGGAAGCGAGAGCCGTTCCAAGTACAGAAAATTTTAAAAATGCTGGTAATGCGGGCTGCCACAAAATTGCGGTTGGTTTATACATAAAGAAATCCAAACAATTCGTATATAAATTTATTTTTTAGATATGCCATTGTAGTGAAGCATGTCGTGGACACAAGGCATTAATTTACCCCGATTTCACGTTAAATGTTACAAGAAATTAAAAAAACTGGTGCATCTAGACGCATCAAGCGTATTTGCGTTATACAATATCCGCTTCAGCAAGTTCTTTTTTGATCGGATTTTAATTTATGTCTCACACTATCACGCTATATGTTGATGGCGCCTGTCGCGGCAACCCGGGTTTAGGCGGTTGGGGTGCGTACATAATTACCGAACAGCAGGAACACAAAATTTGCGGTGGCGAAGATCATACCACCAATAATCGCATGGAGCTGACCGCAGCGATCGAAGGCATTCAGTACTGTCCAAAAGATGCCAAGCTGGTCATTTATACCGATTCCAATTATGTCAAACAAGGCATTACCGAATGGATTCATGGCTGGAAAAAGAAAAACTGGAAAGACGTTAAAAATCCGGATCTATGGCAAAAACTGGATACCACCTGCCAAGGCCGCGATATTGAATGGCACTGGGTCAAAGGCCATGCCGGACATCCTGGCAATGAAATGGCCGATCAACTAGCCAACCAAGGCGCAGATGAAACCTTGAAAAAATCCAAATCAGTGACTGCAATCACTGAAAATAAAAAAAAATCTGAACCTGACTGGCTTCTAGACGACCCTTTCGGGCTGGATCTTGTCGATAGTGAAGAAGAACTCGAAGAGAGCATGGAAATGGCTGAAGAAGAAATGGAACAGACTGAAAATTTGGAAACAACAGAAAATACCGATGAATCCGCTTCAGTCGCTTCAGATCCAATCGAGTTACATCCGCAAATTGTGATTACACCGCCGACCTTAGAGCTGCATGGCCCTCGTCAATTGATTCTGGATACTGAAACCACCGGTTTCTATTATCAGGATGGTGACCGGATCATTGAGGTCGGTGCGATTGAGATGATTAACCGAAAACTTACCGGCAGCTCAATCCATATTTATATCAACCCGAAAAAACCGGTTGGTGATTCGGTGAATGTCCACGGTATCACCGACGAGTTCCTGCAAGACAAGCCGCTGTTTGAGGAAATCTCTCAGGTGCTTTTTGACTATCTGCAAGGTGCCGAAATTATTGCGCATAACGCAACCTTCGATATGAACTTCCTGGATATGGAGTTCAAGCGTGCAGGTTTTGTCGCGCTTTCTGAAGTTTGTGAAGTGACCGATACCCTGGCAATGGCCAAATCCAAGCATCCGGGACAAAAAAACTCCCTGGATGCCCTCGTGCGTCGTTATGAAATTCCACAGCGTGACCGTACCTTCCACGGTGCCTTGCTCGATGCGGAAATTCTGTCCGATGTTTATCTGGCCATGACCGGTGGACAGGTCTCTTTTGATATGGATGCCCTGTCACATACCGAAGAACAAGGCGGCAGTTCAGGCACTGTGAAAATCGAAATTGAATTGCCTGTGATTCTTCCATCAGATGAAGAACTTGCCGAACATGAGAAATGGGTCAAACAATTTGAAGAAAAGCATGGAACGCCTTGCCTTTTTGCCAAATAAAATCTAAATTTCAAGCAGTAATTTCGCTTTTAAAATACAGTTCTTCAGTTATAGTAATTCCAAAGAGGCCCCGTCCGATAAAGCGGGGCTCATATATAGATAATACTCAAGGAAAGGTGCAGATCCATGTCTTACCAAACCTCTATACATTTTGATCCAACAGCTTTACTGATAATAAAAAATGAGGTTGATAACTCGATCAAGTTAGTCGAATCAGCAGTAAGCACCTTGGTAGAAGATCAAACTTTACCTTTTGGCATTGACGATGCATTAAATCAGTTCGAACAATGTGCACAGGTACTGGCACTGATTGATATGCCGAATCTGGCACAAATTGCACAATATTCAGCAGAACTGATGCGCAAGATTATGGGGAATCCGGCGCAGGTCAACACTCAGGATGTGATCGCATTGAGTGAAGGCACCACCATGCTGAAACGCTATATCGAATTTATCTGCTTGCGTGAAGTGAAAATTCCACAGTTCCTGCTCGATACCCTGAACCGTCTGGAACTAGCGCTTGGTAAACCATTAACCACTGAAGGTCAGCATATTGAACCTTTGCTTGACCTGATTACCCCTGACTTCCAGTTACCCCAAGTACCAGGTCTGGAAAAATCCAAATATGTGCAACGCCTGTACAAGCTGTCTCTTAACAAACTGCTGAAACAGGAAGAAAGCGAGATGGACCTGCAAGCGATCAAACTGGTCGGTACTTATCTGGCAGGTCTTTCAGCAAATCATCCAAGCAAGCAATACTGGCATCTGGTGCATGTTGCTTTTGATAATATTGATCACCTGCTCATCAATGAACCACGTTTACGTACTTTAATCAGTATTGAACGCAACATGGCGCAGTACTTTAGTTCAGCCGACAGCTTCAAAGCCTCTCTGTCCGATCTGGCAAATGTATTAAGCTTATGTATTAGTCAGGAAGATGCAACTGCACAGCAAATCCGTAGCCAGCTGAATATTGGTGATGATCTACTGACAGATATGCAGCTTCAGGTGTTCAGCCGTCATCTGTATGGTCCGGACTTCGAAACCATGCACACCATTAGCGAACTGGTGACTGTGGAAATGACCCAGATCCGCAATGATATCGAATATAACTATCAGCACATGACACCTGAAAAAACTCAGGAACTTCAGACTCAGCTGAATAGCTTGGCCAATATCTTCAAGGTTCTGAACCTGAACGAAGCCTATCATGATTTAAACCGTCAGGCAGCTTCACTCAGCCAGGCAGATATTCTGAAAGATGAGTCTTTTGCCCAGCAGTTGATGAATGTGATTTTATCCGCAATGAACTCGATTGGTGTATTGGAACGTCACCATACTTCGAGCCGCTTGCAGCTACGTGTGAATAACATGAATATCTCGCTGGATCGTCTGGATGAAGCACACAACGCTTTGTTAAATGAAACTAAAGCATTGATTGAATTGTCTAGCCAGATTCTGACTGATTATCTACAAGATCAAGATCTAACCAAACTCGAACCTGTACCAATCCAGTTCTGTGAAATTGGCGGTGCCATGCTGTTCCTGAATGCTGAACATGTGAAAGCTGCATTCAATACAACTGCCCTGTTCATTAAAAACCGTATTGAACAGTCGGTTGCATTAACACCAGCAGAAATTCATCATGCGCTGGATGCATTGGCTAGTGCCGATATGATGATCGACAACTTAAAGAACAAACAGCCTGTATTACAGTCTATGTTTAAGGTAGCATTAGACAGTAGTGAGAAACTGAAAATCGTTGCCTAATGTCTAAAAAATTATCACTTGCTTATATTTTCCAGCAGCAACAGTTGCTGGTCGATCAACACTTTCAACTGCCTCAAGTTGAAGCTCTGGCAAGTGATTTGCTGCTGAATCCGGGTGATCAGGTGGTTGCCCGTGATCTTCTTCCAGATGAGCCGATTCCTGAAGGCTTGCAACTGGTTCCAATCCGTCAATTATTACAGTTTTGGAATGTTCAGCAATTTGAACAGGCCAGTCGTGCTGTGCAACTCTTGGAATGGCGCCGGAATCACAAGTTCTGTAGCCATTGTGGTACTCCGACTGAAGCCCATGCTGTTGAATATGCCATGGTTTGCCCAGCTTGCCATTATCGTCAGTATCCAAGGGTGCAACCTTGTGTGATTACTGTGATTACCCGCGGTGAAGATGAGATTCTGCTGGCCAAAAATGCACGTAATACCAAAAGCCAGATGTATGGTCTGATTGCCGGATTTGTCGAAGTTGGGGAAACGCTTGAAGAAGCGGTACGTCGCGAGACGCTGGAAGAAGTCGGCTTGAAAGTGAAAAATATCCAGTATTTGGCCAGTCAGCCATGGCCTTTCCCGAGTAATTTGATGATTGCCTTCAAAGCAGAATATGCTGGCGGTGAGCTGCAATTGCAGGAAGAAGAAATTAGCGATGCGAAATTCTTCAAGTTTGATCAGCTGCCTGAAATTCCATTTAAAGGCAGTATTGCCCATGCCATGATCATGCATGTGACTCAAGGCACACCAGTCGCAGATGATACCCGTGAATGGCTCTAAGGTTTTCAATTAAAAAAAGCCCGGTTTTCATACCGGGCTTTTTTTGTGGGAATTACCATGATCACTGATCTTCACTTAAAAGCATCCTCTAGCGCCCACATCACACGTGGCTTGGTTTCAAAGAACCGGCTAAACAAACTGGACAATGAACCAATCATTGTAATATGGCCCAGTTTCGGAATCGTAATCAGCTCGCTATGATTGCCATGGTCTTTTAATACCCGATCCAGATCCTGACTGTTGAAATGACCGACAATATTGTCCCGCTCTGCCATGAACAGATAATGTTTGGTGGAGGTATTTTCCACAAAATAATATGGCATGACCTGCTGATACGGAATCGACTGGTCAAAAGCATCGGCACAGATCGGATCATCTTTATAGTCAAAATGATAAGGACCTGCCAGTCCAATAATGGCGCGGATCTGTTCCCGCTCAATCATGGCTTTTTGCGGATGATACAGAGCAGACATGACATTAAATGCCCCGGCTGAATGCCCCATCAAGACCAGATTTTCCGTAGAAACATTTAACTGGTCTGCATGCTGCTGCAAATGATTTAGCAATAAATGCAGGTCATTAATATAAATCGGGAAAATATGTTCAGGCGCTAGGTGATAATTCATCACCACCACATCATAGCCTTCTTTGGCAAAGGCCTCGCCGATGAAGTGGTAGTCCTTTTTATCACCATGCAGCCAGGCACCACCATGGACAAAGATAATCAGGGGGCGATGTGCTAATGGCTGATGGCTTAAAAACAGATCAAAACGTTGACGGGCTTTTAAGCCATAGGCTAACTGGGTTTCAACACTATAACCCTGTTTGGGGGTTAACCGGTTCAGCGCATAACTGCCAAAATCATAGATCCGGAAATCTTTATAACGTTGTTGGACTTCAAGGATCTGATCTGACAGCTGCGTTTTAAATTGACTGACCTTATGGAACATCGGTCGGTTCAACTGTATCAGGATCAATGGCGACTGGAGTCTGTTCAACACCCGACTGTGCATAAGATGCAGGCGCTGCAAAATTCTGGTTAGTATTATAACCAGAACGCTGATCCACGTTGTCGATGAGCGTGACAATTTTCGTGATATTGCCCACTTGTTGCAGCACCTGATTTAGGTCATCAATTTCAGCACTGTTCAGACGTCCCATTACATACAGTACGCCATCTTCAGTATGTACATGCACTTTACTGTCAGACACTACCGGTGCTTTCATAATCAGGCCACGGGTATTCGCCGTCACGGCGGTATCCTGCATGATAGTAGTGTAGCTGCTCTGGTTACCCACAGTAATAAAATTATGCACCGCTTTGACGTCACTCATGGATTTGACATTATCTTCTGCCAATTGCTTGAGATGCGCATCCGGCACCTGCCCGGTCAACAGGACATTGCCATGGAAGCTTTCAATATTGACCCTTGACTGTTTAAAACGTGAATCCAGTTTATAAAGATTAATTTTTGCAGTACGTACAATAGAAGAATCGATAAATACCTGTCCTAGCGTCCGAGCTCCATTTTCGGTACCTACAGGAGCCGTACCAGTACCGCTAGAAATAAAGCTGGCACAACCCGATAAACTTGCGACACACAGCATTGTTATTGCAATACGCTTAACCACTCAGCAAGACTCCTTAATTTTAATCAGTCTTATTTCAATATAATAATCTGTTTTTTCAAGGCCAGATGTTCTTCATCATACTTGAACTTTCCCATGATGCTGCAAATTTTATCTGCCGCATCAGATCTTATTTTATTCAAAGATTAATAAACTCTTGATCAAAAGTAAAAGCATTTTCAAACCAGTGCAGATCATAAGGGTATTGAGAAAAATCATGCTGTATGGTTTTTGCAAAATACCGATTAAAATCAAAACAAATCACATCAAAACGATAGTAATAATGTGCAAACTGTGGATTTTTTTGAATAAAACATACAGCCGTTTGTAGGACTTTTCGTTGCTTGGCAGAGGAAACAGATTCATAAGCCAATGCATAACCCGTTTTAGCTCGTGCTTTTACTTCGACAAAGACCAGTTCCTGCTCACGCTGCATGACCAGATCAAGTTCACCATAGCGGCTATGCCAGTTTCTGGCAATGAGCTGAAAGTCTTGTTGTTGCATCAGTTGCGCAGCTTGTTGTTCTGCCCATACACCTAATTGTTTCTGCATCGCTGACTCTTATAGTGCCTTGAGACCTTTGGCACTCTGCTGAAAACAGGATGGTGTACGTTGTATGCCCTGATCCGATACCCGAATCATTCCAGTACGACCCTGGAATTCAATATTGCGTATTTTTTTATTGTTTAAATAATACTGGGTGATTTGCCAGGCATCGCCACCAAAAGCAATCAAGCGCTGATAGGACATATTCACCGGTGCCTGTTGATGAGCCTGCATCACATCAGGCCAGTTAGCAAAATAAAGTACCGGCACATCGCAGAACTTGATGCCTCGTGGCGGAACATGCTGTTCATTAATTGCATTTGCGACTGTATAAATCCGTTTATGTCCCAAACCCTGTAAGGATGCCAGCCAGTCCGCATTGCCAAGCAATAATATCCCCTGCTTGCTCTTCAGAAAAAATGGTGGCTTCTGGATCATTTCCAGTTGCAGCTCACTCTGACTAAGTAGTGACATTAGCAGAAGTTCATGTTCTGACTCACTACCCGGTTGGCGCATCACAAACAGTTGCTGAATCCCATCTTGCGCAATCTGCTTCTGTAAGGCAGCCGCATCTTCTTTTTTCGACAGGCTAAATTGCCAGATATTTGGCGCTGTAAGACTACTTTCATTCAAACTCAGTGTACGAATCTTGGGTTTAGACTGCACCAGCTGCTCTACATCCTGACGTGCCAGAGGGCCGATCACCATTTGTGTCTTTTTACTGACATGCTGTTTGAGTAGCTGAGAGATTTTTTTCTGGTCTGAATTGACCCATTTCAATGGTACTTTCTGTCCGGACGCCGTATATGCACTGAGAAATCCTTGCTTGATACTCGAAGCGGCTCGCGCCAAGGGGCCAGTTTCAGGTAGAATAATCAGCACCTCCGCTTGTACGCTGCTGACGCAGGCCAGTAACCCCAAGCCCAAAATTTTATTTTGAATCTTCCATTTTTTATTATTCGATTTATTCCACATGGAGAAACCTATGAGTGCTCAGTTATTTGTTGTTGCGACTCCAATCGGGCACTTAGATGATATTAGTTATCGTGCAATTAATGTATTGAAATCGGTGAGTCTTATTGCAGCTGAGGATACACGAACTTCTGCACAATTACTTAAACACTTTAATATTCAAACACCTTTGACAGCCTGCCATGAACATAATGAAAGCAACAAGATTGATCAGTTGATTCAACGCCTGCTTAATGGTGAAGATATGGCATTAATCAGTGATGCAGGCACACCACTGATTAGCGATCCAGGATTCAAGTTTGTCCGTGCTGCCCAAGAACATAATATTCGTGTGGTTCCTGTGCCGGGCGCATGTGCTGCAATTGCCGCATTAAGCGCAGTAGGTTTACCAAGTGACCGTTTCAGCTTTGAAGGTTTTTTGCCGTCTAAACAAAGCCAGCGGCTCTTGACTCTGGAAAAACTGAAAGATGAAACCCAGACCTTAATTTTCTATGAAGCGCCACACCGCATTCTAGAATGTGTCAAAGATCTGGCAGCGGTATTCGGTGCAGAGCGTCCTGTCGGTTTTGCCCGTGAAATTACCAAGACCTTTGAAACCATCAAGAAAATGACACTGGGTGAATTAGTCGAATTTGTTGCCAATGACCATAACCAGCAAAAAGGTGAAATCGTACTGGTGATTGGTGGTTCAATCGAAGAGAAAGATCTGGATCAGGAAAAACTGGACAAGCTGTTACTGCGTTTATTACAAGATCTGTCTGTCAAGGCAGCTTCACAACTGGCTGCAGATTTGACCGGAATCAAGAAAAAAATTGCCTATCAACGTGCTCTGGAACTAACTTCAGCCAACGATTAATTTTTCTTCACCCATAAAAAACACCACAATCAATGTGGTGTTTTTTTATTCACTAATATCAAGTGCAATTATTCTCTTGCAACGGATTCATCAGCTGGAACTTCAGTAATACGGCCACCGCTTGCCAGGAAAGCCGCAATTTCATCTTCAAGTGCCTGACGTTTTTTCTGCTTAGCAGTTACAGTCAAAGTTTCAGCTTCTAATACGTCTGTATCATTCACAACTTCTTCGCTACTTGCAGCGCCTTTTTCTGCTGCTTTTGCTTCATCGTCGTCGATTACAGGATCTTCTACATCATCATAATCATTTACGTCTGTCATTTTGCTCTCCCCACAAACGGCTTCGTTTTATCTATTGAACCAAGCTTTAAATTAACTGAAATTTAGCAATCTCTTTGGTCTTCGCCTAGCCCTAATTTTCAAAAAATCGTATCTTTTTTAAACAAAATGGTTACTCTTTATAGATGTTTGTTTAAAAAATTTACATTCGGCCGCTAGGCTGAGTAACGTGTATCTTTGAGTAAACTTAAACCATTTGCCTGAGCCATGAATGCATCTTTCAGCACTGCCTGTTGCTCGACCTTTTTTAGCCCGAAATTACGTGCCCACACCACTGGGAAAAGCTGTGTAATTTCCATCCAGCCAATCGCCGACATGCTATGCATCATCGCATCATTCTGGCCTTTACGACGATGCTCATAACGTTTCAAGGTCTGTTCATGGGCCCACACTCCACGCGCTTTGTCATGCAGCAACACGTCACAGAGTACGGCAGCATCCAGACAGCCGATATTAACCCCTTGTCCAGCGAGCGGATGAATCACATGCGCAGCGTCACCAATTAGTGCCAAGCCATCTTGTACATACTGCTGTGCAGCACGAGCTTTGAGTGGGAATTTCGCTCGTGCTGTCGCTTCCAGCACTTCACCCAGCATATGATAGCTTTCACGGGTCAATAGTTGAGTGAATTCAGCATCTGATAATGCTACATATTCATCGGCATAATCATCAGGTAATGTCCAGACTATGGATTGCCAGTGGCCTTGCTCTTCTTCTTTAAGACTTGCCATTGGCAGATAAGCCAAAGGACCGGTTTCCAGAAAAATCTGACGGGCGACATGCTGATGTGGCTGGGCTGTTCTAATTGCGCAGCTGATTCCGGCCTGTTTATAGTCCAGTACATCGATATCGATAAAGGCTTGCTCGCGCACAAAGGAGTTCGCGCCATCTGCACCAATAACCAGCTTGGTTTTGAGCTGGGTACCATCTGCCAGATGAATGATCCAAATATCTACACCACGTTCAACACGGCTAACTTTGACCTGTGTACAGTAATCTTGTACATCTTCAAGCATCTTTTGCTGAATGGCCAGATTCAGGATACTCGGTTCTACCATCGAGCCTAGCGCCTGCTCTACAGAAGGTGTCCTTTCTGAAGAATGACCAAAATTAATTTCACCGTAACCATTTTTATTCCAGACCTGCATTCCAGTATATGGCTGCTGGCGTGCAATTTTGTCCCACACATCCACGGTTTTTAATAAATGAATGGTCGCCTGACTTAGAGCCAAAACCCGCGGATTGGCTACGCTTAAAGTTTTGTCTGCATCCAGAATAGGCGCAGCATCCAGAACAGTCGCTTGCACACCACCTTGAGCAAGTAATAAAGCGGTCAGGCCACCGACCAGTCCACCACCAACAATCACGACATCTAATACATCAGAACTTGGATTCAGACTCATGCTTTTAACCCCATGGCATAGTTAGCGACCAGTGGCTTTATACCAGGAATAGTATCAAAAGCAATCAGTCCGGTATTTCGGATCAGTTTCAAGAATGGATTCTGATTACTAAAACCACGTACGACTGAATCACAGAACTTGATCACTCTTTGCTGATCATTCAAGCGGGATTTCTCATAGTCCTGTAATACCGCTGCATCACCTAAGTCTGCGCCTTGTGACTGCTGCTCTTTCAGGTAGCGCACCAGTACATGCGCATCTCGCATACACAGGTTGAAACCCTGACCCGCTACTGGATGAATCGTATGTGCAGCATTACCCATCAAGACCACGCGGCCCACAGCCTGTTTTTCTGCTAATACCTGGGACAATGGAAAACTGAAGCGCTTACCTGTTTTCTGGAATTTACCGGCACGATCGCCATAGGTTTCTTGTAAAGCGTTCAAAAAATGCTGGTCATTTTCTTCACCCAGCCATTCTCCTTCTGTTCCTTTTTTCACAGGCCAGACCACAGAACGACGATATTCACCTGGAAGTGGTAATAAGGCTAAAGGTCCTAGGTGGCTAAAGCGTTCAAAGCCGACATGATTATGCGGTTTAGATGTTTGAACGGTAGTGACAATGGCGACCTGATCATAATCATGTTCTGAAGCCCCAATGCCGAGCGCTTTACGACAGAAAGAATCGCGCCCATCAGCAGCAATCACCAGTTTGGATTGGAGTTTCAATAAAGCATCACCACGTTGTGCTTCAAGATAAGCAAACTCAGCATCTTGAGTCAGAGAGCTGACCTGAACCCCATCAATCAGTTCAATTAAAGGTTCTTTTTTGACTTGAGTTAATAGCACACGGCCTAGCCAGGCATTTTCAATCACCTGACCAAAACTTTCGACTTTTTCCTGTTCTGCAATTAAGCGCGCCTTACCAAAACTGCCCTGCTCAGTAATATTCACTTCAAGAATCGGCGTTGCATGTTCCTGCAAGGCATCCCAAAGCCCAAGTTCCTGATAAATCTGTACACTACGGCGTGACAAGGCACTGTTACGTGCATCAAAACTGGAATGATAGGGTGCAAGATTTACATCATCATAATCTGGATATTTGATCGCTTCCAAAAGCTTGACTGCAATATTGGTTTTCGCCAACATTAGTGCGAGACTCAGGCCGACCATACCACCACCGACAATGATGACTTCTTGTTGCATGCTGTAATCCTTTCAATGGCGTACCTATATATAGATACTTATAATCATGATGAATTTTATATTAGCCTAAAAAATTTCTTTTTTATAATAAATTAGGTTGCGGTTTCGAAGCGAAGTCTGCTTATGGTTAATTTATAGCTCACCTCAACGTCCTACTTAAATTTTTCAAAATACAGAAGTATCATCTGCCTGATGAAAAGCAAAAGAATTTTGCATTGATTGTTAGGTTTAAAAGCTTGGTATGAAATGATAAAGATGATATCTGGATATATTTTTTGAATTAACAATATTTATGTTTTTGAATTTATAAAATATTTTTTATTTCAATTATTTAAAGTAAATACTCATTTTAAAAAATCATACGATACAGGGCTAAAGCTTATATCGCATGATGATGTAAGGATTAACTTGCTTTCAATGTATAGGCATGGTCATTCAAACTTGCCAATATCTGAATAAATTGAGGAATGGTCTCGGCATTCAAAGTGTAAGGGTTGAATTCATCCAGATTATGTTCGGCAAAGAATCCAAGAATATCCTGATGGATATTGGCATATTTCATATGCCAGTCTGAGAAGAGTCGATCATTTACATCTTCAAAATACAGAACTTCACAATTTTTATGTCGAGGATCTTTCAAGATTTTTTTATAGAACAGATCTTCAATCTTGTTCCTATCTCCTTCCAGACATTGAACAAAGTAACCATTCCCATAATACAGAGCCCCAAAAATCGCATTACGTGAATTGAAATTCAACGCTTCTGTCAGAATATTGAATAGATCATTCATTGGATCTTCGCAGTCATACAACTTACTGACATATAAAAGTCTTGCGTCGCTCATTGTCTAACTCAATATTTTAGATCATGTACATTACTCAATATTTTTCCGTTAAATATATAACTGATTTTATAAAAATTTTCTATGATTAGATACAAAATAATTTATCGAATAGTAAAATAACTTGAAAAATAAAATGAATTTTTATATAAATTCAGCCACTTGCTTTGAACATGTATTTTTTAAATATTTCTATATTAAAAAGCTTCAAAATTTTGCTATTTGAGATCTGCCATCAAGTATCAGTTTTTTACTTTCTAAATGCTCATGTAATTTGAGCACCAGTTATCTTTGCCAGAACATCAGCAAGCCAGCAAAAATGTAAATCAGCGATTTGTTCTCAATCAATAGTGCAACTGCTACAAATCCACTAGCAAAGATGAATGAAAGGATTAAATGAGTCGCTCTATTCAATTTTGAAACGACAGCCAAGTCGAGCTCAAGCAACTTATTAAGTATGTACATTCTTCCTCTTTTCTCAAAATATTTTTAAAGGGTAATTGTTTTTAATTTCTGAATGATACAAAAAACATGCCTATTTAATAATCAACCTTGTACTCTTTGACTTACAACTATTCAAGTTCTTTACCCCTATTTTAGTTAAATGAATTTTCATATGATGATTACATCAGGAACAGGGAGTTCCACATAAGAATAACAATAGATAAGCACAAGGACAGTAAGGTACGACAGGAGTTATACCAAGCTAACCCATACAAAGAACCCCGGCATCCTGCCGGGGTTTTTTTATTATCTAATGATTAAAAATTTGAATATATAGTACCAAGGTTTCTAAACAGAAATCTTAGCAATTACTGCTAAATATATTTTTCATTTATGTATAGAAAGTTCTCAAAGTTTGGTGTGAAGTGGATAATTGTATACATGATCTTTGAATTAATTCATCAATGGTTTGTGGCATTTCTTTTATTAAGCAGTGTACTTTTACTTTTTATTAAAATTTTGAAACATATTTAAAGCGGGTTAATAAATAATAATAATTAATAAAAAATTCAAATTTTACCAGTTTCTAAAACTCTAGTGAATATCTGAATTCCCGTAAAATAGGCTACTTTTATATAAAAATAACCGTAATAATTTTAGATTAAATAATCAGTAATATTCACGGTCTTTCACTAGGTATATTTGTTAGACAAACATTGAGTATGGTAGTTTAAATTAAATACTTTAATAAAATAATAACTATGCTTTATTCAGTGCAATTTCTTAGGGGGATTGCTGCCTTAATGGTAGTTATAAGCCATACCTCCTTTAAAGGACAACAATACAATGTTGATACGCTTCAGTGGTATCACATAGGCGGTTCTGGTGTTGATTTATTTTTCATAATCTCTGGCTTTATTATGTGTTATACAACATATAATAAAAAAGTTAATTTTCTAAATTTCATGAGAAACCGATTCATCCGAATCATTCCTCTTTATTGGGTTCTCAGTTTTTTTGCTTTAATTGTATTTCTGATTTCTCCAAATCTTATAAATTCATCCGGTGGTGAAACAGGAATTTTCGAATCTTTCTTTTTAATTCCGAATGGCAGTAAATTTTTAATTAATAATGGATGGACTTTAAGCTACGAATTTTATTATTATTTTATATTTTCTTTTTTCCTAATCTTTTTATTAAAAGACTTATATAAATATCTTTTTATCATTCTATATTTTTCAGTTGTTGTGGCTATAGGTTTAATACTCCAACCAAAATCTGAATTTCTGATGTTTTTAACCCATAATCTTTTGCTTGAATTCGCTTTAGGCGTTCTGGCATTTATCATTATAAAAAATACTAGTCTTTCCCGATTAATGTCTATATTTATGATTCTTGTCGGTGCTTCCCTATTAGCCTATCAAAACTTTTATAAATTACCTGATTTCATCACCTTGAGATCATTAAAAATCGGGCTCCCAATGTTTTTCATTTTTGTTGGATGCGTAGCTTTAGAAGACTTAATCACAGAAACTAAATCACTAATTTTAAGATTCTTTAATCATCTTGGAGATTCATCTTACTCTTTATATTTGATTCATCCTTTTACTTTAAGCCCAGTTGCTATGGTTTTAAATAAACTCAATATATTAAACCCTTACCTATTTAGCTCTATACTTATTACCTCTTCGATCTTGGCAGGCTCTATTACGTATCTAGTTTTAGAAAAAAGGTTAATTAAATTAGGCAAAGAACCATTTAATTTCTTTAGGTATTTTTATCCGGTCGATAGAAAAAACTTATAGATATTTTTTGATCACTTTATACGGTTTTTATCGATTTAAAATTTTATCTAAGTTAACTAATTTACCCGGATCCTGCTTAAGCCGATGATTCCTTAATTTGAATTGTTGGCTTATTTTGATGGGTTAATTGATATGCACATAGTGAGGCGTAAATTCCACTCAGAAATCCATGAAGACTACGTGCTTTACTCGTCACTAAATTGTATTGCCCCTTCAATAAACTGAATAATGTTTCTATCTTATTGCGTTGTCTTAGGTGATATTCATCTGATGCACAGAGTTGAATAGCCTGCATATTCTTTCGATGATAAGTAATTAAATCAATACCTTGATCTTTCAATCTGATTTTTAATTCTTGGCTGATGTAACCTCGATCTCCGTAAAGTTTTGCTTCTATACCAGCAACCAATTGCTTAACCATTTTTATATCAGCCAAATGTCCATTGGATAAAGCAGAACAAGCAATTTCACCAAATTGATTCATCACAATATGTAATTTACAGCCATAAAACCAGCCCATTGAGCTTCTACCACGTGATGCAATTTGGACTAATGATTTATGGCGTTGAATACGTTGATTTTTACAAACTGGCAGAGTTGTTGAATCAATCCATAAATATTGTGTACCTTGGTCTTTCATCAGCGCCACATGTAAAGCGTGTAGGGCCAATTGGTGCATATTGATCAGATGAATCATCCTTTGATAGCAAGGCAAGTACTTAAATAAATGGCTTTTATTTTCTTTTAACCAGGTGAAAAAGGCTTTAAAATTATTGAAATGAGAGCATTTGTACCAAATGGCAATAAAGCAGATTTCTGAAATTGTGAGTTGAGCAGTTCTGATTCTTAAGGAACCACAGTTTTGTTTGAGAAACTCCCAATAAGTTGATTCAAATTTAAGAAAAAAATCATCAATTACGCAGAATAATTCGGTACTATTGAACATCAGGACTAGAGTTGTGAGTTTGGTGTGGTAACTCAACTGATGGCTCTAGTCCTCTTATTTTTCAAGTCAATTTCTTATCCGCGATTCGGGTTAATTTAGAAATGGAAAACGGAGCTTAAGCTCCGTTTCTGTTAAATGTCCTTTATATCTTTTAGATTAACTAATCTGTTATAGAAATCAGTTAATTAAAAAAATATCAATGACTTCAATTAACTTTTAGTCAGTTAACGTACTATTCGAGCTTGAGACTCATGATGTACATCACGTCGACCCAATTTTGTACCAGTATAGATCAGATACAAGGCAGACAAACCAACCAATACATAGATAATTCGAGATAGTGCACTCATTTCACCAAAGATGGCAGCGACTAAATCAAAGTTAAACGCACCAACCAGACCCCAGTTGATGCCACCAATAATCGCTAAAGCATAAGCAATCCAGTCAAGCGTATTTAGTCTCATCATTTTTCTCCTGCTCTTCTTTGAGTTTATTTAAGGAACAGGTCAAGTATGAGAACGAAATCGGAATTAATATGTTGCTTTGATGCTAAAAACTCAATTGCTGTGTTGAATTCCTGTCATCTTATAATTCTCAATTTTAACAAAGTTAATTTTATTTGAATAAGTCGCGATTAACGTAAGTAAAAGTCTTGCATGTTTCTCGATAGTATCTTTGTTCTGTCTAGCTATTGGATAACTTCTTGCCTAAGAAATTAATCCATTTTTTCTTAAAATTTTATAAATATTCATTTTAATATCAATAAATTAAAAAATTACTATCATTCACGAATACATTTTTAACTTTCTACTATATAAAAAAGCCGGTGAGATCACCGGCTTTTTTATATCTTTCATTTAAGCAGCATGGGCTTTGGCCATTAAGGCTTCAATATCTTCCACGGTTTTCACAACTTTTGCAGTTAGCACTAGTGGGCCATTTTTGGTAGCAACCACATCATCTTCAATCCGGATTCCGATACCACGCCATTTAACATCTACAGTTTCATCATCTGGCGCAATATAAAGACCCGGCTCAACTGTCACGACCATACCTTCTTCATATGCACGCCATTCACCGTTGGCTTTATAAGTACCTACATCATGTACATCCATACCCAGCCAATGCCCTGTACCGTGCATATAGAACTGGCGGAAACTTTCAGTCTGGATAATTTCGTCAATCTCCCCCTGCATAATCCCCAGATCAAGTAAACCTTGAACCAGAATGCGAACCGCCACATTATGCGGCTCTTTATAAGAATTCCCGATTTGAACAGCATTGATCGCAGCAATCTGTGCATCCAGTACGACATTATATAAAGCTTTTTGTTCCGGACTGAATTTACCATTCACCGGGAAAGTACGGGTAATGTCCGAAGCATAAAACTGATATTCACAGGCAGCATCAATCAGAACCAGATCACCATCTTTCAGTTCTTTGTCATTCTCTACATAATGCAGAATACAGGCATTTTCACCGCCACCAACAATACTGTTGTACGATGGTACACAGCCATTTTTACCAAAGACATAATTTAATTCTGCTTCTAAAACATATTCCATCATGCCTGGACGAACTTTCTGCATAGCCAGTGTATGGGCTTCTGCAGAAATATCCGATGCAAGCTGCATCAGTTCAATTTCATTTTCATCTTTATGCAGACGCATTTCATCAACGATACGATCCAGCTGCATGATCTGTGCCGGTGCAGAAGTACCACGGCGGCTTTCACCACTGGCTGTTGCGATCCATTTGGCTACACGTGCATCAAATTCGGCATTGTGCCCAATCCGGTAGAAAAGCTTGTCTTTGTTCTGAAGCTTGGTGAGGATTTCCTCATCCAGTAGATCAATCGCATAAGCTTCGTCCGCTTCATAATCATCAACGGCGCCATCCACTCCGGCACGATAGCCATTCCAGATTTCCATTTCACGATCACGTTCACGGCAGAACAGACTATAGGTATAGCCTTCTTCTTCAGTATCAAAAGTTTCAATGACTGCAACTGCTTCAGGCTCAGCAAATCCGGTCAGGTAAAAGAAACTGCTGTCCGCGCGGTATTTATAATCTGCATCACGATTACGCAGGGCAACCGGGCTGGTGGCAATAATCGCGATACTACGTAATCCCATTTCCCCTGCGAGGATGTCACGACGTTCCTGAAAATCGGCTTGAGTCAGTTTCTTCATTACACCTTACTTCTTATCAATTGCTACTGTTATTTAAAATTTGGTCCTGAAAATAGGTTAGATTAATTTACTATCATCTTCATGAGAAGAGTCAGCAAAAAATATGCCGGTTTTCAGAACCGTTTTTTAATTTGTGTCTAAAACCGCTTGAACTTAACTCGGACGTTTCGGCGAGAAAATTTCAACTACAGATTGCGCTTCAGTTGCAGAAGCTGGAGCTGGTGCTTTTTGCGTGAATTTCTGCAATAAAGGTGTTTCTTCAACTTCTAATTTCTTACGGCCGACGGACAGGCTTACCGGAATCAGACGAACAAACTCATACAGCTCCTGATAGCTTTCTTCGCCTTCGGCATCGTCATCAGAATCTTCAAACTCGACTGCTGCAACATCTTGTAAATGTTCAATCAGTTCCATTTCATCATTGCGGATATGCCCTGAAGCCAGACCGAAACCAAGCACTACGCCTGCACACCAGTCAGCCAGTGCCTGAACGCGTTCAGCCAAGCTATGCTCATCATCTGGTAGTAATGGCAGATAATCCAGCTCATCTTCAGACAGCGCATGAAATATGTCTTCTGCCTCACCCGTTAACAATTCTAATGCTTCAGGGTTCAGTTCAGGAACATCTAGCGTTTCTAGAATCTGTACCCATTCATCACTTGAAGGTGCCTGAGTGACACAGACAATTCCGGTAAGCAAACCATGCAGTTCGCTTGGGCTAGAAATTTCTTCAATTGAGGAAAAATTGCGGTACCATTCTGACCAACCTGAAATATCGTCTTGCATTCGTTTATCCAATCTCTATACTGCTTTATATATTACCTTTGTTTGCAACACTGTGCGACCTCGATATGTTAGAAGAATTACAGCGTCTACAAGTGCATATTGGCGTTTTAAAAACGCGACTTGCACAACTTGAAAGTGAGAATACCAGTTTACGGGAGAAGCAAGAGGCTTCAAGCGTGCAACATGAAACTCAAATTGAACAAAAAAATAGCTTTATTGCGCAAAAACAACAAGAAATCCAGAATCTCAATCAGCAACTGACAGAATCACGTAACCAGTTTCAGCATTTAAACCAGGATGCTACAGCACTGGCAGATCGTTATAGCCGTCTGGAAAAAAGTTGTACTGATCTTAAGAACCGTTTTCAGGAAATTCTGGCTGAACGCAATGAATTGCGTGTGCTGAAAGAAAAGTTATTGCTGGAACAGCGTCATGCCCAGCAGGAAATTCAGCGGCTGAATCAGGAATCTGAACGTCTTACCCAGAAAAATGAAAATGCCAAAGCTAAAGTTGAAGCCATTATTCAACGTCTGGCGATTTTGGGAACAGCCCAAGATCAAAATGCACAGGAAATTCAGCAATTGGCCCATCCTACTGAAGTGACTGAGGAAGCTTCATCATGAGTGAACAAATCGCAATCGACTTAAAGGTATTGGGTCATAGTTTCCGTCTGGCCTCCACTGCGGATCAGCAGGATGAACTACAACGTGCAGCGCAATTACTCAATGAAAAATACGATGAATTTCGCCGTAAAGCCCCTCGTATGGAACCAAGTAAACTGATCATTATGGTGGCACTGGAACTGATGCAGGAAGTATTGACGATGAATAAATCCCTGCAACAATATGCTCACTGCGAACGTTTGTTACAAACTATTTTGGAAGAAGTTGAAGAACTAACTGAATAATCGAGTTTTTTGTATAAACTTCGGTCGTTCGACTAAACTGTTTACAGTTCACGAACAGCATAGAGTTGCCACATCAACATTATCGTTTATACTTAGTCTAACTCTGAGATGTTCGCCAGCGGGTCAGATTCCCCTGAGCCGATATTTAAATCTTAGGATTGAGTTCTGCATATTTAGAGTGTATGCCCATCCGGTATGGGAAACCCAGCAAGTATGCGTCTCGTCCACCTTGAACTTTAGGGTTCAAGGGTAATGACATGCAGCGGCATCCTCGGAGTGCTTCTATTTTTCTCAAAATATTTCATTATTTATCTTCTTTTCTAAATCTTAAATTCATTGCATTTTTCTTGGTTTAGCGTCCTATACTCGTACCTTTTTCGTCTTTTAAAAAATTGCCTAGATCTAAATATCGTTCGATTAATTCATCATAAATGTTTCATTATTTTTAAAATTTAATCAAAAATTCATACTGATGCCTATAATACTCGCTATGTTGCTACCCTCTATTTAAGCTATGGCATTTTATTAATCTAATGCCTTAAAATCCTGAAGACCATATTTATGACGACGATGAATCTTTCCGAACTTCGCAAACAGCTACGTAAACAGCGCCGTCAACTCTCTCGATTTACCCAGAAACAGACTCAACAACGTATCCTGAATATGATTCGGACTTTGCCAGAATTTCATGCAAGCAAATCTGTGGGGGTTTATCTGGATGCTTTCGGTGAGGTTCGGACTCAGGCACTGATTGAATACTGCTTTAAGCACCATAAACGGGTTTATCTCCCCAATATTTGCAATATGAACCAGCAACTCACTTGGGTAGAAATCAGCCAGAATCAATATCGTTCCCAGCGTTTTGCTCATCATCGGTTGGGAATGCGTGAACCCATGGCTACACGTGGTCTGCATGTCTCAAAACTAGATCTTTTAGTTATGCCACTATTAGCCTGTGATCAATATGGCACCCGAATTGGTATGGGTGGTGGCTATTATGATCGTACGCTGGCAACAGCACCGCACCGTCCTTTTCGTCTGGGGTTAGCACATGACTTTCAGCTGATCCCACAGCCTTTAACCCGAGAAGTTTGGGACCAGCCTCTAGATGCCCTGCTTACGCCTACACTTTTACAACGTTTTAAGCGTTAAACAATGTATTTCCAAATACATAAGTACTTTAAAATCACATAATTAGTCATTTTTTATACAATTTAGTCGCTATAGCCCTTGTAATTTTTAAATTACCCATCACTATTAAAAACATGGCAACACCGTTGTCACTCATTAGGAGTGCCCATGTCTGAAATTATTATGAATCAAGAAACCTTAGAGCCTCAGGTTCCAAGTGTATTACCACTTTTGGCGCTACGTGATGTGGTGGTGTACCCACACATGCAAATTGCGCTATTTGTCGGTCGTGAAAAATCGATCAATGCAGTTGATGTGGCTCGTAACAGTGACAATCTAGTATTTGTAGTTGCGCAAAAAGATTCGCTTACAGAAGAAATTGATCACGACAACTTATATCAATACGGTACTGTCGCGAAGATTGTGCAAGTTGTGAATCACGAAAATGATGAAAACTGTATTAAAGTCCTGATTGAGGGACTGTATCGTGCCAAGCTCAAAACCATCATTGATGAAAATGAGTATTTGACTGCTGAGCATGAACTTAGCCCAATGACTGTGTCAGTCGATGAAACAACTCAAGCTACGCGCTTGCAGGAGCTGCGTGCCCTGTTCGCTCAGTATGCTGAAGCAAAACTTCGTAATGCTCGTGAGCTGATTGCAGCTGCGAATAAAATCGAAGACTTGTTGCAACTGTTATTCTTCGTAGCGACCCGTGTTCCTTTGAATATCGAAGTGAAACAGAAATTCCTGGAATATGACGAGTTCGATGCACATTTAACTGAGTTGATGACTTATCTACTGCAACAGTCTGAAGAACAGCAGATCGAACAGACTTTGCATGACTCTGTTAAACGCCAGATGGAAAAAAACCAGCGTGAATACTTCCTGAATGAAAAAATGAAAGTCATTCAGCGCGAGCTTTCCGATATGAATGGCGGTGCGGAAGATGACGTTGCGGAAATCGAAAAACGTCTGGCTGAAGCTGATCTGCCTGAGCATGTGCGTAAAAAAGCGGAATCTGAGTTCCGTAAACTCAAAGCAATGCAACCAGCCTCTAGCGAAGCTGCGGTAGTTCGCAACTATCTGGAAGTGATTCTGGATACGCCATGGAACAAAGCCAGCAAAGTTAGCATTAACTTGAATAAAGCTCAGGAAATCCTGGATGCCGATCACTATGGTCTGGACGATGTCAAAGACCGTATTGTGGAATATCTGGCGGTTCAGTCTCGCGTGAAAAAATTACGCGGTCCAATCCTGTGTCTAGTTGGTCCTCCAGGTGTAGGTAAAACTTCCTTGGGTGAATCGATTGCCAAAGCGACTGGCCGTGAGTTTGTCCGTATGGCCCTAGGTGGTGTACGTGACGAAGCAGAAATTCGTGGTCACCGTCGTACCTACATTGGTGCGATGCCAGGTAAGATCGTGCAGTCATTGACCAAAGTTGGCGTGAAAAACCCGCTGTTCTTGCTCGATGAGATTGACAAGATGGCTCAAGACTACCGCGGTGATCCAGCTTCTGCGATGCTTGAAGTACTTGATCCATCACAGAACAACAAGTTCAATGATCACTATCTTGATTTGGACCTTGACCTGTCAGAAGTGATGTTCATCTGTACTGCCAACACCATGAATATTCCTGAAGCCCTCTTGGACCGTATGGAAGTGATTCGTCTGCCTGGCTATACCGAAGAAGAGAAAGTTAACATTGCTGACCGTTACCTTGTTCCTAAAGCAATCAAGAACAATGGTTTACGTGCTAAAGAGTTGACTGTGCATGAAGAAGCGATTCGTGACATCGTGCGTCGTTATACTCGTGAAGCCGGTGTTCGTAACCTTGAACGTGAAGTGTCTAAAATTGCACGTAAGGTAGTGAAAGAAGCAGTTAGCAAGAAAGCTAAAAATCTTCAGGTTGAAGTGAATGCGGGTAATCTTCCAGATTACTTAGGTCCACACAAATTTGACTACGGTATGGCGGAAGAAGAGGCTCAAATCGGCCGTGTAAATGGCTTGGCTTGGACTTCAGTGGGTGGTGAGTTACTGACTATTGAAGTTGCAGCAGTACCTGGTAAAGGTAAATTCATTACCACCGGTTCACTTGGTGATGTAATGAAAGAATCGATTACCGCTGCCATGACTGTCGTTCGTACCCGTGCGGCTGAGCTAGGTATCGAAGCGTCTCGCTTTGAAGAAACTGATGTGCACGTGCATTTACCAGAAGGTGCGACTCCGAAAGATGGTCCATCTGCAGGTTTGGCACTGACCACTGCTCTAGTTTCTGCATTCACCGGTATTGCGATTCGTCCAGATATTGCGATGACAGGTGAAACCAGCTTAAGTGGCCGTGCAATGCGTATCGGTGGCCTGAAAGAGAAACTGCTTGCTGCGCACCGTGGTGGCATTAAACTGGTGTTCATTCCACAGGAAAACGTTCGCGACCTTGCGGAAATTCCTGAAAATGTAAAAGAAGGCTTAGAAATCAAAGCTGTGAAATCGATTGATGAGATTTTACCTCTGGCTTTGATCGATATGCCGAAAGCACTGGTGAAACCGCCAATTGTGAAAGCAAGTGAAGAAGCTAAAGCTGCACGTCATTAAGACCTAAAGACTTTGAAAAACACCCTGTTCTGGCAGGGTGTTTTTGTATCTAGGTGAAGACAATTAAAGGCGAATCACCATATCGACCAAACCATTCACGACCTGAGCCATCTTGGTCAGATCCAGTTTATCTAAGGTATCCTGCTCGGTATTGTAGTAAGGATTACGATAATGCGCTGTGTCTGTAATCAGCATAGTTGAATAGTTAAACTTGGCATAATTCAAATAGCCAGAAAAATTCATGTCCTGAGCGAATGCCGGACTGACAAAACGCTGACAGTCCAGACGCTTGAAACGTTGCATGGACGCACAGTAATCTCCTGTCAAACCGGCCGATGCCAAATGTCCAATCGCAGCAATAAAGTTTCCATGTCGGGGATAGATCCATTTCAATCCTGTGGGATAGGTCTGCACCAGATTTTCATCATAATAGCCAATAGAATCCAGAATAATGACACCTTTCACTTTTTGTTTCTGGGCCTTTAAAGCTTTGGCATGTAGATAGCTTCCCATATGTTCAGTCTTGAAATAGGGCGGCTCCTCCAGTGTATAGAAAGCGAACTCGATATTATGTTTGAGTTTTGACTTTTGTAAGGCCAGTAATCGGGCTGTTTCCAGTACCCCTGCTACACCAGAAGCATTGTTATCTGCTCCATACAAGTCACTAAAGACATCATAATGCGCGCCAATAACCAGTTTGGTTTTGGCTTTGGCATTCAGTTGACACACCACATTTCTATAGCTTAGGCTATTTACAATATAGTTTTGGAACTGGCATGGAATGCCAAGCAGACGCATCTGTTCCTTGAGCCAGGCTGAAACTCGGTTTAATTCACTGGTATTTTTAAAATTCCGGTATTCATCTACACTGATAATCTGTTTGATAAAAAGTTCCAGATATTCTGGCTGTGCCTGTTTGGAGGAAAAATTTGCAGGCGTAGCAAAGCTCATGCCTGAACTGGTTAAACCGAGAATAATTAGTAGAAAAGTACAATATCTTTTAATAATGAAACTGGTCCGCATTTCTTATTATCCATTCCTTTATTATCAAGCGGATACTTGAATCATGTATATTAAAGCAACATTAAATTCATGATTTCAATTTCAATTTGTTTCCCTAGCTCAACTTCGTGTTGTTTGATCGTTATAATGAAGTATCTAATTATTGATCCAGTTCTATGAAAATCCGTATCTTAACCATCGGCCAGAAAATGCCGGCTTGGGTGCTGACAGGCTTTGAAGACTATTTCAAACGTATTCAGCCTTTTGTACAGACTCAGGTGGTTGAATTGCCAATGGCAAAACGGGGCAAAAACGATTCTGAAGCCGATATTCTGAAATACCGAAATATTGAAGGTGACAGTATTTTAAATGCCTTAAAACAGAATGAAGTCCTGATTGCACTAGAAGTCGGTGGCCGTGAGTTTAGTACGGAAAAACTGGCTGAAACCATGAAAGGCTGGATGCTGGAAGGTCATGATATTGCCTTGGCGATTGGTGGGCCAGATGGCCATTCTGAAGCAGTCCGAAAAGCAGCAGCCTGGCATTGGTCCCTGTCTAAACTCACCTTGCCACATCCGCTAGTCCGTGTAATGCTGATTGAACAACTGTATCGCGCTATGAGCATCAACCATAATCATCCTTATCACCGTGCAGGCTGATCTGTTGATGCGTTCTGATTATGCAACGTTTTGTTGAACAATCCCCCCTGCCTTTGCTTTCCTTTTTATTGCATGATTAAAACATTGAATTAATGTGGTTTGACTTATGAACTTACAGACTTTGCCCGGCTTATTTATTTCTCATGGTTCTCCCATGCTCGCACTCAATCCTGAGCAGGTTGGCCCGGCATTGCATCGTTTAAGCCTGAATCTGCCACGTCCAACTGCCATTATTGTTATGTCGGCACATTGGGAAAGTGAAGCTCTGGAAGTCAATACAGGTATTCGTCCTGAAACTTGGCATGACTTCCGTGGCTTTCCACCTGAGTTATATGAGTTACGCTACCCTGCTCCCGGCAATCCAGAGCTGGCTGAGCAAGTCTTGGGCTTATTGGCCAATGCCGGGTTCTCTGCACATGCCAACAGCACCCGTCCACGTGATCATGGTGTCTGGATGCCGCTCTTACATATGTATCCAGAAGCAGACATCCCGGTGGTTGAAATTTCTTTACCAATGTCGATGAGTGCAGAAGAGATTTACAAGATTGGCCAGACGTTGGCGCCACTTCGTGAGCAGCAGGTTTTTCTGATCGGGTCAGGCAGTATTACCCATAATTTACGTGAATTGTCTTGGCAGGGAAATAGCGATGAAGTTCCGGAATGGGCATCGACCTTCCGCAACTATGTGGCCAATAAATTAACCCATAGTGATTTTGATGCCGTTCTGGACTGGCAGTCTATTCCTCAGTTAAAACGTAATCACCCAACGCTCGAACACTTTGCGCCGCTATTCTTTGCCATGGGCACCGGCAACCGTTTCAGTATCGTGCATAGCAGTTTTACGATGGGCGCTTTGGGAATGGATATTTACCGTTTTGACTGACAGTAAACTTCAACCATTTAACATCCGACTTTTTAATTTGGATACATTTTGTTAGCAAAAGCTACGTTTTGTATCCATATTTTTTGTTAATCTCTTGATTATAATCACGTTGAAACTTTAGCACATAGAATATAAACCAATGAAATTCAGTATTTTTGCGCTTGCCCTGCTCCCTTTAGCTTTAACTGCATGTCAATCTTCTCATCTTCCTGCCACTTCAGGAGATCCGGCTATTTCTACTCTATCCACTACATTAAAAACGCCTACACAAATTTTGCCCGCTTATACTTGGGAACTTGATCGTGGGCTGCAACGCCCGATTGTTCTGAGCTTTGATCAGCAAGGCAGACTGAGTGTAGCTTCTGGCTGTAATGGCCTTGGCACGAGCTGGACTGTTAAAGATAATACCCTGAGTACTGGTGACATGATGGGTACCATGATGGCGTGTGATGCACCATTAATGGAACAGGAACGTTTTATCAGCCAGCTTCTGCAAAAGCGTGATATTCCATTTAGTCTGGATCTAAGTGATGCCAATCAGCCAAAACTGAGTATTACTACAGCTGATGGTCAAAAATATGTCTTTACCGGAAAAATGACACCGGAAACCAAATACCAAGGTCAGGCAGAAACCATTTTCCTGGAAGTTTCGCCACAGACTAAAGCCTGTACGGGTGTAGCTCAGCAAACCTGCTTGCAGGTGAAAGAAATCAAATATGATGAAAAAGGTTTAAAGACTCAGGTCGATAAAGACTGGACTTTATTTTACGATCAGATTGAAGGTTTTCAGCATACACCGAATGAGCGTCAGATTATTCGGGTAAAACGTTATGAAATCAAAAATCCGGCAGCTGACCAGTCTAAATATGCCTATATATTCGACATGGCTGTAGAGCGTGAAACAGTCAAAGGCACTCTTTAAAGATAAAATCTGAACATAAAAAAACCGAGGCATTCACCTCGGTTTTTTTTAAGCTTAAACTCAGTCAGACTTAGAATACGCCTTGAGAAAGCATTGCATCAGCAACTTTTACGAAGCCAGCGATGTTTGCGCCGTCTACATAGTTTACAGTACCGTCTTCTTTAGTACCGTATTTCACACAGTTGCGGTGAATTTCTTTCATGATCGCATGCAGACGTTCGTCAACTTCTTCGAAAGTCCAGCCTAAACGCAATGCGTTTTGAGACATTTCAAGACCAGAAGTTGCTACACCACCGGCGTTAGATGCTTTACCTGGAGCATAAAGGATTTTCGCTTCAACGAATTTCTCAACTGCTTCAAGTGTAGAAGGCATGTTCGCGCCTTCAGCAACACAAATTACGCCGTTTGCAAGAAGCGCTGCTGCATCATTCGTATCAAGTTCGTTTTGAGTCGCACATGGAAGCGCGATATCACATTTGATACCCCAAGGACGTTGACCTTCAAGGTATTCAAAACCGTGTTTAGATGCAAATTCAGAGATACGGCCACGTTTAATGTTTTTCAGTTCCATCACTTCAGCAAGAAGCTCTTCAGTGAAACCGTCTTTAACGTGAACAGTACCCGCAGAGTCAGATAGAGAAACAACTTTAGCACCCAGGAACATTGCTTTTTCAGCAGCATACTGGGCAACGTTACCAGAACCAGAGATTGTTACCACTTTATCTTTGAAGCTTTCGCCACGAGTTTTCAGCATCTCTTCAGCGAAATACACTGTACCGTAACCAGTTGCTTCTGGACGAGCCAGAGAACCACCGAAAGTCAGGCCTTTACCAGTGAATACACATGAAGTGTCATTGCTGAGTTTTTTCATCATACCAGCCATGTAACCAACTTCACGGCCACCCACACCGATATCACCCGCTGGGATATCTGTATTAGAACCAAGATGACGATAAAGCTCGATGATTAACGCTTGGCAGAAACGCATGATTTCGCCTTCTGATTTGCCTTTAGGGTCAAAATCAGAACCGCCTTTACCACCACCCATAGGCAATGTAGTCAGGGCATTTTTGAAAGTTTGCTCGAAACCGAGGAATTTCAAAATAGAAAGGTTCACTGACGGGTGGAAACGCATACCACCTTTGAATGGACCAATCGCTGAGTTGTACTGTACGCGGAACGCACGGTTAACCTGTGTTTGACCTTGGTCATCTACCCAAGCAACACGGAACTGGATCGCACGCTCAGGTTCAACTAGACGTTCTAGTAAACCATGTGCTGCGTATTGTGGATTCTTTTCAATGAATGGCCACAAACTGGTCATCACTTCTTCTACAGCTTGAAGAAATTCGGGTTGATGTGCATCACGTGATTTTACGTAATCTAGGAACTCATTAAGTGTGTTGTATTTCAACGCTTAATCCTCAGCAGAAAATGGATCAAAATTGGTCAAATTTACAATCAATGTTAAATTTTGGCGCAAAATATTAAATATCTTTTGTAACTAATCTACAATACTTTTTTGAAAAATAGTTTAAATTTAATTTGATAACAATTATTTATATTGATTATGAATATTTTTTCTGTGTGCTTAAATGCCAATTGAATCAATGCTTAATTGTTAATTTATGCCTGATAATAATGCACAAAGTGACCTTTAATCGTGCATAACTTAGTTCCTTAAAAACATGTTAAAATTGTTAAATTGACATATTTTGTTTCATTCACTCTAAGGCTCAGCCCGAGCAGCCTAGGTTATTCATGAATTCGCAGATCTCTCTAGTCCAGTCTATTGATGCTTTATTGCCCCAAACCCAGTGCGGTTTATGTGGTCATCGTGATGGCTGCTTGCCCTATGCTCAATCCATTGCTGAGGGCGAAGATGCCAATAAATGTGTACCGGGTGGACAGCCCGTCGCTGATGCTCTGGCAACATTGTTAAATCGTTCTAAACTGCCCGCTGAAGAAAGTGTCTGGCCCATTCAGACGGATGGTCGTCCTCAGCGCATGAAAGCCATCATTCGTGAAGATGAATGTATTGGTTGTACCAAATGCATCAGTGCCTGTCCGGTCGATGCGATTATTGGCTCAGGTAAATTAATGCATACTGTGCTCACTGACTTGTGTACCGGCTGTGAACTCTGCATTTCGCCTTGCCCGGTAGACTGTATTGATCTGGTCGAAGATCTTCAGCCTTTGCCAACTGAAGCTCAGCGTATTGCTGAACAGGATGACTTGCGTAAACGTTACTATGCGCATATTCAACGCGAAGAAAAACGTCGCATTGACCGTAAGGGCCCTGTCGTTCGTGCCGAGATTAATACTGCCCTATTTGCCCAGTTCTCTGCTCAGGTCGATCAGGTTCCAGCCATTGAAATCGTGAAAAAACCAGCAGATGAAGTGGTTACACTTGATGCCAAAACCACGATTGAACTTGCAAAATTACGTACACAAATCAAAAAGTTAGAAAAACAGCTTTCGGTCCGTGAGGATGCACGCAAACGTCTGCAACTTGAAGAACTGATGCAGCAATTACAGGCTTTACAGGGATAAGATCATGACTACAGTAACAGCCAAGCCTGTAAAAAACATGACTAAAAAACAGATTCAGACTTTCTTTGAGCGCCTGCGTGAGCAGCGTCCGAATCCAAAAACTGAATTGAATTATTCCAGTCCATTTGAATTACTGGTTGCAGTGACCCTGTCTGCCCAAGCTACGGATGTAAGCGTGAATAAAGCCACCGATAAACTGTTTCCGGTCGCCAATACACCGGAAGCGATTTATGCGCTAGGTGTGGACGGCTTGAAGGAATATATCAAAACGATCGGTTTATATAATTCCAAAGCGGTCAACGTGATTAAAGCCTGTGAGATGCTGATTCAGAAGCACAACAGCGTGGTACCGGATAATCGTGCGGATCTGGAAGCCCTGCCGGGTGTAGGTCGTAAAACGGCGAATGTGGTGCTAAATACCGCCTTTGGCCAACCGACCATGGCTGTGGATACACATATCTTTCGTGTTGGTAACCGTACCGGTTTGGCAGTGGGTAAAAACGTGCTTGAGGTCGAGCATCGTCTAGTTAAAGTGATTCCAAAAGAATTTATTATTGATTCACATCACTGGCTGATTTTACATGGCCGCTATTGCTGCATCGCACGTAAACCGAAGTGTCATGAATGTGTGGTCGCCGATGTCTGCAATTGGCCCGACCGTTTTGAATTTAGCGCAGGTCGCGCAATTCCGGTGAAAAATATTGAAGCTGAACGCTAGGTTCAGCTTTTTAATTTAAGTACTCGAAAAGTTTTTTATTTTTTATTTTGTTCAGCCTGTTCTTGCTTGCGCTTTTGCTCAAGCTCGGCCTGTAATTTGGGATGCAGCTGACGCTCAGGCACCTTACCCACATTCTCAGCACGTTCTTCCTGACGTACTTTTTTCAGCATCTTGAAGCTGACATAGAACAGCGCAAACAGTACTGCCAGAAATACAATCATCAATCCCAATACAGCAAATTTCACAGCAGATCCTTTTGAACAACACAATAAAAAGAGCCCTAATATGACTTAGGGCTCTTTGAAAGTCAAAATGATCGGAAACCGATTATTTTGCTTGATCCAGAATCGCGAAAAGATCTTTTTGAACTTCTTCGATTGGACGTAGACCATTTAACTTGTCATAAGTCGGTGCATTTTCGCCTGAAGCTGCACGGCCTTGATAGAAGCCAACCAGCTGTTCAGTTTCAGTGTGGTATGAACCTAAACGGCGACGAATAGTTTCTTCCTGGTCATCTGGACGTTGTACCAGATCTTCACCAGTTTCATCATCTTTACCTTCCACTTTTGGCGGGTTGTAAACGATGTGATAAACGCGACCAGACGCCGGGTGTTGACGACGACCAGATAGACGTTGAACGATTTCTTCATCCGGCACATCAATTTCAATTACATGATCAATTGCAATGCCTTCTTTTTCCAGCGCTTCAGCTTGAGGAATCGTACGTGGGAAACCATCAAAGATGCAGCCATTTGCACAGTCAGGTTGTGCAATACGCTCTTTGACCAGACCAATGATCAATTCATCAGAAACCAAACCGCCATTGTCCATGACGCTTTTAGCTTGTAGACCTAATTCAGTTCCTTCACGAATTGCAGCACGGAGCATATCACCGGTTGAAATTTGTGGGATATTGTAGCGCTTACAGATCAACTGAGCTTGTGTACCTTTACCTGCTCCAGGTGGTCCGAGTAAGATAATGCGCATATATAAACATCCTCATTTTTTAACTATGTATAAGATACCCAGCTGCACACGACCAAAACGTGTGCTGCTCTTTGGCATCTAATTATAAGAAAGCCACAAACAAATGGATTAAACCCGCAACAAAACCGGTAACTCCCCCCAGGACAATCAAGATCCATTCATCTTCCTGAAAAGCAGGACGTAATAGATTCTGAAACTCGTTAGGCGTCAAATCACGTATGCGGTCTCTAAACATTTGGTAGATCTTCTGTGCACGGCTCGCATTAAACGCAGGGTCGCTTACAGGCACCATCGTAATTTCAATCGAGCGATCGATCAAGTCTGTCTTGAGTTTTGCATACTCTTTTGGTCCTAAAGACAACTGTAAAGAGGTCCGAACCAGCGGTGTTTCCATAATTTCGTTAATATGACGTTTGACAATACGGCGGGTTTTATCTTTTTTACCACCATACATCATTTCTGTCATGATCGATTTTAGCGTAATCAGATCTTCTGTGACCACACTTGCAAATACGTCAGAGACTTCCTCCTGACGTTTCATAAATGCGCCTTGTATGTTATAGGTGCCAATTCTTGGAATTACCGGCTTAATCCAAGGGAATCTGTGATCGGCTGTACGCTTAAAGAATTGCGGGTATTTAATATAATGCGGTTCTACCGGATTAAACACCATCCAGATCGCAATCCAGTTAGTCAGGAAGCCCCAGATAGCCGCCCAGAACGGTACGGTCCAGTGCCATGGCACTACAAACCAGACCACCATCTGGAACAGGCCAAAGAACATCCCGATCAGGGCACTGATATGCCAGATAAAGTTGATTTCTTTTTGGCCAACTTTCAGGAACATGCGCACCATTAAACGGCGATCACCTTCCATTTGACTGACCACCATGTCGCGCATATCGACCAGTGACTCGACGTTCATGGTCAGTTCAGTCACCAATTCTTTTAATACCTGTGGCAGCTGTTTATGGGCTTGGGCATAAATACGGCGCTTGATTGAATAAGGCAAGTTTTCCCATAACACCGCATTTCGGTCCATCATGACTTCATCAATCAGATGTTCCAGTTCAAAACCGACCTGTTCCCCGATAATACGTGCCATATCATCCGGATCCATTGCCTGCAAGAACTCTTGGATAGAACCCAATTTAGACAAGGTATTATCCGTGATAATTCCTGAGATTCTTCCAGCTTTACGCGGCACAATACCTTGCCAGCCAACAGGAACAGGCCCGACATGAAAACCCCAAAAATTAATTGGATAAAACACCATTTTTAGCGCCATCCACACGTGAGCCCATGTTACGAATGCGGTCACCGGGATAATGCTGAGCACTGCCCAAAAATCTGGGCGATTCAAGAAGGCTTGCCACAATTCATTGACGTACTCAAGCATGCATAAATTCCATATTTAATTTTTTGTTCACAGAATACAGGTATTAATAAAGTTGAATATTTTGTCTATAAACCGATACTTAAAGTATAGGAGAATTGTAGTCTGGGTTCAGTTTCGGCTACAACGCGACCATTACTGTCCTGTAATTTCTCCCCCGCCCCAATACCGATACTAAAACTGCTGATCCGTTCTGAACTAAGCAAAACATACGCCAGATCAATGCCCCCACCTAAACGGCTTTCGTATTTGCCATCAACCTGTTTGCTATCGATATGACCGGCATAAGCCCCTACATAATAACCATTTTTGTCCTTGCCGGTGAGGTGTGCAGGATAACGAAAGCCAACTTGTGCTCCAACTGTACGATCATCGTTGAGAAAAGCACCACCTTTCACATAAGCAATCCCATAAGGATTCACCCATTCAGTGTTTAGATGGATAAGTTTCTGGGTAAAACCAACCCCAACATTAAATGCTTTAGGCTCACGATCCTCAGTTCTGTTTGTCGTATTATTCACTTGATCATGTGCATATACCCCATTTGCAAAGAATGCAAATGCCAACAAAGGGTAAACTTTGTTCATTCCTTCACCATCTTCCTTAATTATAGTTTTTGGTAGAGTCCTATTTTTATTTAATTTTGACTTTATCAGAATTATTAAAACTCTTGTACACAGCACTTTACAATTTTCATGTCTGCAAAGTCAAAGTTTAAACACAGGAATTGCTACAGCCAGTTTTCCATTATCAAATCCCGTACAGTTGCGCTAGAATACTCCACTTTGATTCCTTTCCCTCTGGTCTTAAGTCGATCGCGTATGAAGCAGCACTTTCCTTTAAAAAATGCACAACAAGAAAAGCGCATCTATAGCAGTCGGGTCTGGATCTCTGTCGGTATTGTGGTTTTCTTTATGCTGCTGCTGGTCAGCCGCTATGCCTATTTGCAAATTTTTAATTTTGAAACCTTCTCTACGGCTTCTGACCAGAACCGTATTCGTCTGCAGCCTTTAGCGCCAGCACGCGGTTATATTTACGATCGTAACGGTATTTTACTTGCCGATAATTATCCTGTTTTCACAGCTACCTTAAGCCGCGCCGATGTGCAGGATATTGATGATACGCTGAAACGTCTTACACCGATTCTGGAATTAACCGAAGAAGATATTGAACGTTTTCAGGCACGAATCAAGACGGCGCGTAAAACTGAGCGGGTATCAATCAAGCTGAATCTGAATGAAAATGATATTGCCCGTTTTAGTGAGGTGAAATATCTATTTCCGGGCGTCAATATTGAAACGCAGATGACCCGTTATTATCCGCATGGTGAACTCTTCGCGCATGTGATTGGTTATGTTGGCCGTATTAATGACAAAGAACTTAAAGAAATTGATAAGGATCTCTATGCCGGATCTAACCTGATTGGGAAAATCGGGGTAGAAAAATACTATGAAGATTTATTACATGGTGTGCCGGGTAATGAATCTGTTGAGGCTGATGCTTTCGGTAATGTTCTGCGTCACTTAGGCCGTAAAGAGCCGGTACGCGGTAATGATCTGTATTTATCACTGGATTATGGTCTACAAACCATTGCCACTGAACAACTGGCGGGTCGTCGTGGTGCTATTGTCGCGATTGACCCACGTACAGGTGAAATTCTGGCGCTGGTTTCCAGTCCAAGTTTTAACCCTAATTTATTTGTCACCGGGATTAGTAGCAAAGACTATTCAGGCCTTCGTGACAGTTTGGATCAGCCACTTTATAACCGTGCGGTTCAAGGGGCTTATCCTCCAGGTTCAACGATCAAACCGATGTTTGGTATGGGCGGTCTGCATTATGGACTGGTCGACTGGAGTACAGCGATTTCTGACCCGGGCTACTTTACCTTACCGGGCGATAGTCACCGCTTCCGTGACCATAAAAAAACAGGTCATGGTGCTGTGAACCTGCATAAGGCGCAAGTGGTATCCTGCGATACTTATTTCTATGTCATGTCCTACCGCATGGGCATTGAAAAAATGAATAGCTGGATGCGCCAGTTCGGCTTTGGCGAAAAAACTGGTGTCGATTTACCAAGTGAAAGCTCAGGACTTTACCCAAGTCCGGAATGGAAAATGCGTACCCGTAAATCCAAATGGTCACGTGGTGAAACCATCTCGGTGAGTATTGGTCAGGGTGCCTTTACCGCCACACCATTACAGCTCGCCATGGCAACTGCTATTACAGCAAATCAAGGCTCACATGTTACGCCTCACGTACTGCGTGAAAGTAAAGGTGCCAAACCTTTTACAGTACATAATGCCCCTAATGGTAAAATCGACTTTAATGGTCAACCAGATGACTGGATCAAAATGCGTGATGCGATGATCGATGTGGTTCAGTCAGGGACAGGTCGCGGAATCCGCACGCCGATGTATCAAATCGCAGGTAAAACCGGTACGGCACAGGTGAAAAGTATTGCCCAAGGTAAGCGCTATAATGAAGCCCTGCTGACTGAACGCCAGCTGGATCATGGTCTGTTTGTTGGTTTTGCTCCTGCTGAAACCCCTGAAATTGCAGTAGTCGTTGTCTGGGAAAATGGCCGACATGGGGGTTCTGCTGCACAACTGGCTAAACCGTTATTCGACTACTGGTTACTGTCTCGCGATAAAAATCCGATTCACCCTGCCGGTCATCAAATTAGTGGCGGTCTCATGACAGCAGGTATTAAACCGGGCGAATTGCCAAGTGGACCGAATCTGTTAAGTGCTGATCCGAATGCGACCCCAACCCAAGAAGGCGGTCAGGCGACCCACGCACAACCAAACAATCCGCAACCTGCAACTTCTCGCTCTACCCCTTCAGCCAATGACGATCAGGAATAATTCATGAAAAACCAACTTAGAATTATTGGTGGTGACTGGAAACGCCGTCAATTGGCTTTTGCCAATATCGAAGGATTACGTCCTACACCTGACCGTGTGCGTGAAACTTTATTTAACTGGCTAATGTGGGATGTCCAGAATGCCTGTGTCTTGGATCTGTGTACCGGTTCAGGTGCTTTATCTTTTGAGGCATTATCACGTGGTGCAGCTTCAGTGGTGATGATTGAGCCGGATCGTACTCAGGCACAATTCCTCACCCAAAATCTGGAATTACTCAAAGTCACCAAAGCACGTGCGCAACTTAAAATTGCGACAGCACAACAAGCATTAACCATCCTGAAACAGCAGTTTGATCTGGTCTTTCTAGACCCACCGTATAGTCTGGACCTATGGGAAACTTTGGCCACTCAAGCTGATCCACTGATCAAAGAAGATGGTTTTATCTATGTAGAAGCCGATCGTGAACTGAGTACATTAAAGTTACCAAGTTCATGGCGTTTGGTTAAAAATACCAAAGCCGGTACAGTACGCGCAGGGCTATATCAGAAAAAAGCGGTTTAAGACCTACTTATATTCAATGCTCAAATAAAAAAGGACTCCTTAAAGGAATCCTTTTTTATAAATGGAAGGTAACGGTTAACGATTACGACGCCAATCCCGATCGCCTCTGTCACGTTTCCAGTCACGATGATCTTTATGTTTTTTCCAGTCCTTATCACCACGATCCCGATCATAATGTCCATTACGATCATGATGACCGCGATAACCTTCATCCCAAGGATCAACCACACAGCCTGTTAGCGCTACTGCCAATACAGATGACAGTAATATCATTTTTTTCATGTTCATCACCTCTATACCGCACTTAATTAGTATCAAGTGATTTCATGAAGAGTACGCGGAGCCATTGTTGCACTCTTGTATGATTTTGTTCATTTTCCATACTTAATTAAAGGATTTGTCTCGGATTTAATAAAAACTATTTATGCATATTTAGACTTAGATTCGCATAAATACAGCTAAGCATCTGCTTGGTTTTTCTAGCCATATTTTGAATACTACAGACTTTTCTAATAACCTGATTTTTATGACCTGGCTACTCTTTATTCTTGGTGCAATTATCGCAGGATTTGTACAGGGACTTACCGGTTTTGCTTTTGCATTAATTGCCATGTCATTCTGGGTATGGGGATTGAGTCCTCAACTTGCTGCGCCCTTAGTGGTTTTTGCCTCGGTGTGGAGTCACCTCATTTCATTATCCAATGAACCTAGACTTCCTCATCTGCACCGAACCTTATATCTACCTTATTTAATTGCTGGTCTGATCGGTGTCCCACTCGGCACCTGGTTACTGAATATCGTTGAAGCGGGTACTTTTCGTATTTTGCTGGGTATATTTCTCGTGATCTGGTGTCCACTGATGTTGCTTAATCCACAGATTAAATTGATTCAGCATTCAGGTAAAACTGCGGATGCAGGGATTGGTTTGGCTGGTGGCATTTTAGGAGGTTTAGGGGGATTCTGTGGTTCTTTACCCTCTGCCTGGTTAATGCTAAAGCAACTACCGAAAGAACAGCAGCGCTATATATTGCGTCATTTTAATTTTGCCATACAGGTGTTTACCTTGGCCGCCTATTTACTGCAAGGCACCTTAAATCAGACTCACCTTCCCTATATGGCGGTACTCATTCTGGCTGTAAGTATTCCCGCTATTTTAGGCGCATGTCTCTTTCATCGAATTTCAGAATTACGTTTTAAACAGATTGTCTTAAGCTTGCTCTTCAGCTCGGGCTGCTTTCTCCTGATCAAGGAAGGCATTGACTCATTTGCGCGATAGAGCAGCTCTAAAACCTTACATCACTTTGCTTTCAGCCCTATTGCTGTTATGTTAGCCCGAATTATTCTCAGGCGGATATAAGCAATGCAAATTCGTGATCAAATTGTCCTTGTGACTGGTGGTGCTCGTGGATTGGGACTAGCCATTACCCAGCTCCTGATTCAGGAAGGTGCACGTGTGGTAGTAAATTACCATAGCAGCAAAACCCAAGCTGAAGCTTTGCAAAATCAGTATCCTGATCAGGTCTTTGCCTATCAGGCAGATGTAACACAGGCTGATCAGGTAAAAGCTTTATTCGCTGCCAGCAAGGCCCATTTCGGAGAAGCCATTCATTCCGTTATTAATAACGCGCTGGTGCAATTTGAGTTTAATGGTGATGAACGACCTAAAGTTGAAGATCTGACCTGGGAAAGCATGGCCCGTCAGTTTAGTGGAGCAGTTCAAGCCTGTTTAAATACGACACAAGCTGCACTAGAAGATATGAAACAGGCACATTTTGGCCGTATCGTGAATATTGGGACTAACCTGGTTCAAAACCCTGTCGTTCCTTATCACGATTATACGACTGCGAAAGCGGCACTATTGGCCTTTACCCGAACTACTGCGCAAGACCTTGGTCAGCATGGGATTAATGTGAACATGCTTTCAGGCGGATTACTGCAAACCACTGATGCAAGTAAAGCGACACCTGACTTTGTCTTTGACCTGATTGCTCAATCCACTCCTCTGCGCCGCGTGATTACACCTGAGGAATTTGCGTCTGCTATTCTGATGTTCCTGTCACCTTATTCACGTGCAGTGACAGGTCAAAACCTGATTGTTGATGGCGGACTGGTTAAAGGTTAAAGATCGCAAAGGAAGAATGAGATTCTAAATTTCATTCTTCTATTTTTTGACCAGTTGTTGAATAAAACTACTTTTGCATAGCACATTTACTTCTACAATAGTGCGCTCCCCATCAAAGTTCATCTATTTTCTATGAAACTCCTAACGGCATTGCTCAGTAGCATGTTACTGGCAGGTTGTATGTCCAATGATCTTAAAAAGTCAGAACAGCTTCTGCAAAACTTCAATTGTGCCAAGATTGATACAGCGCAAATGCCACACAGTAGTATGACGGATTATTATCAACACATGCTGTACAGCAGCAAAACCAAGGTCGAGTCTTATATTGAGCAATATCATCAAGGTGAAGAGCTCTTTGACCTGCCTTTATATGAAGTGGTAGAACAGCAATACAATCTTTATAAAGATGCCTGCCAGAATCTGGGGGGAATTTTATCTGAAGAGAATCAAAATTAAATTCGGTATTTATATACCGTACAGAAAAGCAGAGTTCATCCCTCTGCTTTTATTTTTCCTGAAATTAAAAATAGCGTTGATCAATACTGAATTTTTCAGGAAATTTAGGTTCAATATTGGCATAGAACGCCATGATCTCAGCCATATCCTGTTCATAATTTCCTGTTGGATAAATGATTTTACCTACACCCGCTTCTTTTTTCGCATAATCCATATAAGCCAGCGCAATTGGCACACCCGCATTGATCGCCACATGATAAAAACCGGTTTTCCATTGTTCCTGACGGGCACGTGTGCCTTCCGGTGTAACCAGCATCACTAGTTTAGGATGCTGTTTAAATAGATCTGTCATGACCTGAACCATGCTTGGACGTGGCTCACCTGGTTGTTTAGGACGACGGTCAATACCAATTCCACCCATCGCACGTACAAAAGGCCCAAATGGAAATTTCATATAGCTGTCTTTAATAGTTAGACGTACATTCACTTTTAATGCCTTTAAGGCCAAACGTGCATATAGTGCATCCCAATTACTGGTATGTGGTGCTGCAATCATCACACATTGATCAAGGTCTTCAGGCCATTGATCATCGGTTTTCCAGCCCATTAAATTTAAAGTTTTCTCAGCTAAATTTTCAAACACAGTTACATCACAATCATTGTCAAAATTTCGCCACAGTCTAACAATGCAGCAGAATATAGATAGTGCATCCTGATCAATAAAACACCAATTAATATATATTTGTATTTTTAAGCTTTAGGAAGAATTTCAATTTATTGTTATTTGAATATTTCTTCTTTCACTACCTATTGCAAGCTCACTCTTTTAAGCAAATAGTGAGTTCAATTTATTTTACTGATTTATATATTTTTCCATCCTAATTTTAGGATATGTCGATTTTAGCTTTCTTTCTATACTTCGCTGACATAATAAATTTCAGGAAGATTTTCATGAAAAAGACTTTAATTTGTCTTGCCTTAGCGGGGTTACTTACAGCATGTGGCGGTTCAGATAATGATCGTACAGAGGGTTCATCACCTGTTCCACCTACAGCTCCGGTCGGGACCGAAACTGGTGTACTGACAGATGGAATTATCTCAGGGGTAACATATATCACCAGCAGCGGTGCGGAAGGGGTTACTAATGAAAAAGGTGAATTTAAATTTAATGATGGAGAAAAGGTTAAATTCCTGATTGGTGACGTACAACTAGGTCAAGAAATTGAAGCGAAAGAACGTGTTACTCCGTTAGATTTAGCACAAACTGAAAATGCACGTACCAATCTGATGGTGCTTTTACAGTCTTTAGATACAGATAGTAATCATGACAATGGGATTAGCATCAGTACTGAAGCTGCTAATGCCCTTCTTAATAAAAGTTTAGATTTTTCTAAGGCCCCTACAGCATTTGCTACAGACGTGGTATCAACAGGCGTAGTTACCACAGAAAAATTGATTACACCTGAAAAAGCTGCAGAAAACTTCCAGTCAACTTTCTATAAAGATATTGCCGGTACTTGGGAAATTGGCCGTAATGCAAACAGCGCTGTTCTAATCCATATTTTAGAAGATGGCCGTTATGCCTTAGGTCAAGCAGAAGCTGCTGATGGTGATGGAACGCCTGGCATTGAAACTGGAGAGTTAAACTGGAATGCAACTACCAGTGTAATTTCACCGCGTATTATTCAAGACAGTAATGGTGAATGGGGACTCTCACATCCTGCAGGAGGCAAACCTTATACGTTAAACTATGATGGAACGACCTTAATTCTGACAGAACCGGGTATCAATACCGAATACCGTTTAAGCCGCGTCAAACAGTCTGCTAATGGTCTGGTAGGTGCATGGAGATTTAGTGACACCCATTTATTTGCCTTCTTTGACACAAACTATTATTTCTTCCTGGACACTGAAGGCGGAGATGATTGTGGCTGGCCTGGTATTGAATATGGCAAATTTATCCTCTCAGGTAATACACTTACGACCACTGAAGTTTTATTCGATACCAATGAATGTGGCGGATTACAAGACAGTTCCGATGGCAGCAAGACCATTGCAAACATCAATGTATCGGCTGAAACTCTGATCTTGCATCCACAAGGTGAAGGTCCTGTAACATTACAGCGCGTTAGATAATGAGCACAGCCTACCTAAAGAATTATCTTTAGGTAGGTTTAATTAATATGTTCAAAATGAATCGTACATCCCATTAATAAGTGCATTAGCTCAATTTGTGAAGTGCAGTCAGTTTTTTCATAAATATTCTTAAAATAAGTTCGTACTGAACTTAAAGTGATCCCACATTTTGTCGCAATTTCTTCTAATTTGTAGCCATTGATTAAAAGCTCACACAAATCAAATTCACGTTTCGACAGTTGATATGCTTGCTGTAAATAAGCTCTAGATAATGAATAATGCCGGTTTTTGTCTGTCATAAATACAGCAATCTGATGCTGAGCTTCAGAAAATTGCTGCATTTTTCTCAACCTTTTAAAAGGCACAACAGTGAGCATCAATTGCTGTCCTTTAGAATCCTGCAAAGCCAAGACCCCGCCTATTTCATTCGACATACTGGTATCTTCCAGCAAAGCACTCGATAGCAATCTTTCCAGACGTTCCTGATCACCTACCGGTGTTTTCAGCCGGTTATGCATATCCATTTCCAGACATGTTGAAGCTTCAATCATGCTTTGTGCTAGTGGATTTGAATAAGATAACTTGAGATCCTGATCCAGCAAAATAATACCGATTTTTAAACAGTCTAATACGGTATATAAGCTGATATTGTCTTGTTGTACCAAACTGATTTGCCGATGAATCTGTAAAGAGCGACGCAAATGTATGCCGATCCGTTTGAGAAAATTCAGTTCAGCTGCTTCAAAACCTTGAGTGTGTGGAGCACGATGTAGTCCCATGACTGCCCAGCGATAGTTTCCTCTGTCCAGCAATACTCCCGCCATATACCCTATCCCTGTAGGCTTAAGGCATTTTTCATAAAAAATATACTGTTCTGTTCCAGATTGATCCGCATAATGACGGCAGTCCTGATTAAGTGCCTCCCCCATATCAATTTCATTCCATAAAGGCATATGCAGCTTCATGTCAATGACCCGAATCCGTTCATCCTGATAAGCAGCCAGGCTTTCTTCCGGGATATTGTAAGTATAAACAAAGTCATAGGCGGGATTGAATTGATCAAGACCGGTAAAAATTGCACTATGACTCTGGGTATATTGCACAATATCCTGAATGACCTCTAGCCATAAAGCAGGCAATAAAGCAGCATCATATATTTTCGCGATGATATTATTTTCCTGTTCTGCTTTCATGACCGCTCTTATTAATAATTATTTCTATCAAATCATAACCTTAAGGTTTATAAAATAAAACTAAAGAAAACCTATCGCTTATTTTGTATTTTAATTATCTTAGTTTCTCATCTACATATATTTAATCCGTTTCACTTAACGAATCAATTTTTAACAAGATCTCTCTGTATATTGATAGCTCATACTTTTAATGTAAATCCTAATACAGAAGAACAAGAGGATGATCTTCAATGAAAAAAATATTATGGCCTGCTTTATTGGTAGTAACAGTTACTAGTTTAAGTGCATGTTCTAAACAGAATGACCGCGATATGGCCAGTGCAGATACTCAATCTAATACCACAAATGCTCCTGTTACTACAGAGACTACAAATAGTCAAAGCAATATGAGTACTGAGATGAGCAGTAATGCCACTGCCAACTCAAACTGGGCAGGTGAATATGAAGGTGTTTTCCCGTGTGCTGATTGCGAAGGGATTAAAGTTGAACTAGATCTTAATCCTGATAAAACCTATGAACTGAGTGAAGAATATTTAGGTAAAACTGGAAATAATGAAACTGAGACCAAAGGTAGCTTCACTTTCGATTCTCAACAACCCTCTATTATCGTCCTAGATGGAAAAGCTGAAAACAGGAAGTTTTATGTAGGTGATAATTTCGTTGAAGCTCGTGATATAGAAACAGGCAAGGAAATACAGAGTAATCTGAATTATAAACTAGTTAAAAAATCACCTTAATCATTTTCTAACTTAATAAAAAATCCCCGCAAATGCGGGGATTTTTTACATCATATGATCGAACGATGAATTACATCATACCGCCCATTCCACCCATGCCGCCCATATCAGGCATCGCTGGTTTTTCTTCTGGGATTTCAGTAATCATACATTCTGTTGTTAACATCAAGCCAGCAACAGAAGCTGCATGCTCAAGTGCAGAACGAGTTACTTTCGCAGGGTCAAGAATACCCATTTCCAGCATGTCGCCATATTCACCTGTCGCAGCGTTATAACCATAGTTACCTTCACCGTTCTTCACAGCATTGATCACTACAGATGGCTCATCACCAGCATTTGCTACGATTTGACGAAGAGGAGCTTCGATTGCACGACGAAGGATATTAATACCAACGTTTTGATCATCGTTTGCACCAGTCAGACCATCAAGTGCAGATGCAGCACGTACCAGCGCAACACCACCACCTGCAACAACACCCTCTTCAACCGCAGCACGAGTTGCGTGAAGCGCATCGTCAACACGGTCTTTCTTCTCTTTCATTTCAACTTCAGTTGCAGCACCGATTTTGATGACTGCTACACCGCCTGCCAATTTAGCAACGCGTTCTTGAAGTTTTTCTTTGTCATATTCAGAAGTAGATTCTTCGATTTGTGCACGGATTTGCTGAACACGCTCAGAAATCTGATTTGCATCACCAGCACCATCAACAATCACTGTATTTTCTTTAGATACAGTTACTTTATGTGCAGTACCTAAGTGTTCAAGTGAAGTTTGATCTAATTGCATACCGATTTCTTCAGAAATTACAGTACCACCAGTCAGGATCGCGATATCTTGAAGCATCGCTTTACGACGGTCACCGAAGCCAGGTGCTTTAACCGCACATACTTTGATAATGCCGCGCATGTTGTTCACTACAAGTGTAGCCAATGCTTCGCCTTCAACATCTTCAGCGATGATAAGAAGAGGCTTACCAGTTTTCGCAACAGCTTCTAGAACAGTGATCAATTCACGGATGTTACTGATTTTCTTGTCAACCAACAGGATGTATGGGTTTTCAAGTTCAGCAGTTAAAGTGTCTTGTTTATTTGCAAAGTATGGAGAAATATAACCGCGGTCAAACTGCATACCTTCTACAACATCAAGCGAATCTTCAAAGCCTGAACCTTCTTCAACAGTGATTACGCCTTCTTTGCCCACTTTTTCCATTGCTTGTGCAATCAGAGAACCAACAGTGGTGTCAGAGTTTGCAGAGATCGAACCGACTTGCTCAATCGCTTTAGAATCAGAAGCTGGTTTTGCAGTTTGTTTAATATTTTCAACAACAGTTTTCACTGCAAGGTCGATACCACGTTTCAGATCCATTGGGTTCATACCCGCAGTTACTGACTTAATACCTTCGTTCAGTATTGCTTGAGCCAATACAGTTGCAGTTGTTGTACCGTCACCTGCGATATCATTGGTTTTTGAAGAAACTTCACGAACCAGTTGCGCACCCATGTTTTCGAATTTGTCTTTTAGGGTGATTTCTTTCGCAACAGATACACCATCTTTAGTGATGTGCGGTGCACCGAAAGAACGGTCGATTACAACGTTACGGCCTTTAGGACCTAAAGTCACTTTCACCGCATCTGCAAGGATGTTCACACCAGCGATCATTTTTGAACGAGCTGAATCACCAAATTTTACGTCTTTAGCTGACATATTTGACTCCGAATATTGTTATATCTTTACAAAATCTGAATTGGAATGAGTAAAACGATCTGGCGCAGATTAAGCTTCTAATACTGCCAGAATGTCAGACTCTTTCATGATTAAAAGTTCTTCGCCGTTTACTTTTACAGTTGTACCTGCATAAGTACCGAACAATACTTTGTCGCCAACTTTTACGTCTAACGCGCGTACGCCATTGTCAGTGATTTGACCATTACCAACTGCAATGATTTCACCTTGTGCAGGTTTTTCAGCAGCAGAACCTGGAAGTAAGATGCCCCCAGCTGTTTTTGTTTCTTCTTCAACACGACGAATAACAACGCGGTCATGTAATGGACGAATGTTGCTCATAAATAACTCCATCAGACTAAGTCTTTTTTAGATCACCGATGACGACTTATTTATTCCATTGGTCATCATCAAAATTTTTTGATGTCCTTTTTATGGAGATGGAATAAAACGCTTCAAGGGCAAAAATGAAAAAAAATTGGTTTTTTTTTAATTTTTTGATGGATTGCGTATTTTTTGTCTATTTATTTATGGGATCAGGCTGTGGAACAAAGGTTTTTAACTGTTCATCAAAACAATATTGCGTAATTTTTCCTGTTTCATCAATTGCATTAAAGCTATTCGGCTGATTCTTATGGAGCCGATGTGACGCAGAAGTCCCTGCATGTACATCATAAACCGGATGATTTCCTCCCAATTCGAATATACGGTTCAAATCATAGACTGCGGTACGATGCAAATGCCCATGCAATACAGCAAACAGCCCATGCTGCGACCAGGACTCCAATGCAATTTTGGCCATCAGGGGAATATCCTTAAAACCCTGCCTATTCTGAAATGGCACATAAAAAGGTTGATGACTGACAATAATCTTGATTTTGGAATCAGGTGCCTGCTGTAGTTTCAGGTCAATCCTTTGAATCTGTTCGAGTGATAAATGCCCTTTAGTATGATATCGACGTCTAATCGAATTTACCCCAATCAGATAAAAATGTTCGGTTTCTAAAACAGGCTCGAGTTCACCGAAAAATAATTGATAACGGGTAAATGGAGTAAATAATCGATTCCATAAATGATAAAGCGGAATATCATGATTCCCCGGGATCACAAGATAAGGCGTATTCAACTGATCCAGAAACCGTTTACAAGCAAAGAACTGCCCCAAACGTGCTCGCTGGGTGAGATCGCCGCTGACTACCACCGCTTCCAATGCATGATCCCGACAAAATTGTTGGATGGCTTCCAAACATTCAGGCCTTTCTGTACCAAAATGCAGATCAGAGAGATGCAGAATCATGAGGCACCATTACACTTAAACTATTTTTTAAAACTGAAATATTTAAAGGTGGTGTCATTTCTACCGTTTCTCCATCTATAGCTACCATTAATTTTTTGCGTTTAGACTCAATTCGCACCTGATCTGCAGCAAAACTATAGACATCAGAGGCTTGATCAATCTTGCCCCGAATTAACTGATATACCAGCTTGAATAACGTCAGCTTGTCACTTTTGGAGACCACAACCCCAGCCACCTTCCCTTGCTCAGCAGCTTGGGCAATCCGCATTTTCATGTCTGCCAGTTGAAGTGGATTATTACCAAAGAAAATCAGTGGAGTTTTGACCGGATATTTCTTTTGGTCTACCCAGATTTCTAGTTTTAATTCTTTACGGTCACGAATCAACACATCGAGTGCTGAGGTATAGGCATGTAAAGGTAGTCGACCAAAAATACGGTTATAGTCTTCACGTTTTTTAATAAATAAAGGATATAAGCCCAGACTAGCATTGTTCAGGTAGATTTCCTGATTAATACGCGCTACATGGATACATTTGGTTTGACCCGTTGCAATGACTTGTGCGGCTTCAACCAAATCTAAAGGAATATCCAGCAATCTTGCCGCATAGTTAAAAGTCCCTAAAGGCAATATTCCGACTGGAATATCAGTTTCAAGCAGGTGTTTGGCGACTGAATTGAGCGTTCCATCTCCTCCAGCCGCCACGATCACACCATGATCTGGCGATTGTTGATGCCGTTGCAGCACTTCAGCAATGACTTTTTTAAACTGTTCTGGAACGTTGATTTCAAAGGCTTTAGTCTCAAAATCATGCGCTGCAAAAATATCTAGTAATTGCTCATATTTTTCTTGTTGGTCGAATAGACGGAAACCAGAATTATGATTATAAATAATGGATAAGGGTTTAGATTGATTAGACATTTTTTACACAGATTGATGCACACCTATTGGCATTTTGTCCAATTCATAAACAATTAATAGTTGCTTTATGTAAAATTCGAATGGCGACCATTTATTTAATCAATAACAAATATAACTGAACAATTTTATTTAAAGGTTTGATTTAAATAAAAATAATTAAAATAAATACCACACATAAAGCTAATAAATACATATTTAAGATTTTGAATTTATTTATATCTTATTGTTTTATATAAATTTAAACAGAAAATAGCATAATATTCCAAATAAAATCCAGCACTTCTTTAGTCTTATTTTTTTGATGATTTTATGCTTTAATACAGCCACTTTTTTTCATATTTCATCTGGCCAGTATTTTATTGACCAGATTGTACTTTGTACAAAATTTTGTACACATTTGAGATAGGCCTCACCATGACCCAAGTGAACGCACCAGAATTCGTTCGTCACCCTAAGCTTATTGCATGGGTGGAAGAAATTGCTAAATTAACAAAACCAGCAAAAATTGAATGGTGTGACGGTAGCGCAGAAGAATATCAACGTTATATCGACTTGATGATCGCTAACGGCACAATGCAAGCGCTTAACCAAGAGAAACATCCTGGTTCTTATCTTGCAAATTCTGATCCTTCTGACGTTGCTCGTGTTGAAGACCGTACTTTTATCTGTTCTGCAAATAAAGAAGACGCTGGCGCGACCAATAACTGGGAAGATCCAGCAGTTATGCGCGAAAAATTGAATGGTCTGTTTGACGGTTCAATGAAAGGTCGTACCCTGTATGTGGTTCCATTCTCTATGGGTCCTTTGGGTTCACACATTGCGCACATCGGTATCGAATTAACTGACTCTCCTTATGTGGCAGTCAGCATGTCTAAAATGGCTCGTATGGGTAAAGCTGTTTATGACGTTCTAGGTACAGATGGCGAATTTGTCCCTTGCGTACACACTGTGGGTGCACCACTTGAAGAAGGTCAAAAAGATGTTGCTTGGCCTTGCAACAAAGAAAAATACATCGTGCACTACCCAGAAACTCGTGAAATCTGGTCATTTGGTTCTGGTTACGGCGGTAACGCATTGTTAGGTAAAAAATGCCTGGCTTTACGTATTGCATCTTATATGGGTCGTCAACAAGGCTGGTTAGCTGAACATATGCTAATCCTTGGCGTGACTAGCCCTAAAGGCGAAAAACACTACATCGCAGCTGCATTCCCATCTGCTTGTGGTAAAACAAACTTCGCGATGCTGATTCCACCAGCAGGTTATGAAGGTTGGAAAATTGAAACTGTAGGTGACGATATTGCCTGGATCAAACCAGGTGAAGATGGTCGCTTATATGCAATCAACCCTGAAGCTGGTTTCTTCGGTGTAGCTCCTGGTACAAATACCAAAACGAATCCGAACTGTATGGCAACGCTTCATAAAGACGTGATCTATACAAACGTTGCTGTAACTGACAACGGTGAAGTTTGGTGGGAAGGTCTGACTAAAGAAGCTCCTGCGAATCTGACTAACTGGAAAGGTCAACCACACACTGGCGAAGAAAAAGCGGCTCATCCGAATGCTCGTTTCACAGTTTCTGCTGGTCAATGCCCTTCTATCGATGCGGATTGGGAAAATCCAGCGGGTGTTCCAATTTCAGCGTTCATCTTCGGTGGTCGCCGTGCAGACACAGTGCCTCTAATTTCAGAAGCATTTGACTGGGTTGATGGTGTTTATAAAGCTGCAACCATGGGTTCTGAAACAACTGCTGCTGCTGTTGGTCAACAAGGTATCGTTCGTCGCGACCCATTTGCGATGCTTCCATTTGCTGGCTACAACATGGCTGACTACTTCACTCACTGGTTAGAAATGGGTGAGAAAGTTGGCGAGAAAGCTGCTGCTGCTGGTAACAAGCTTCCTGGTATCTACAACGTGAACTGGTTCCGTCGTGATGCTGAAGGTAACTTCGTATGGCCTGGTTTCGGTCAAAACATGCGTGTTCTTGAGTGGATCATCGATCGTTGTGAAGGTCGTGCTGATGCTGTTGAAACTCCAATCGGCCGTGTACCTACTTACGAACAGCTAAACTGGACTGGTTCTGATTTCACTAAAGAACAATTTGACCTGGTAACTTCTCAAGACAAAGATCAATGGATCAAAGAACTTGAAAGCCACACTGAATTGTTCAACAAATTAGGTGATCGTCTGCCAGAAGCGTTGAAAAAACGCCAAGCTGAACTTCTTGAAGCGGTTAAATCTGCTTAATTGCTGATTTAATTTTAAAAAGGTCGCGTAAGCGGCCTTTTTTATTATCTTAAGATAAGGTTAAAGCCAATTTTTTAATCTATTTTACATCTAAATAAAAACTACCTTTACCATTCATTAATCCCCTTAAAGAACAGCATTTAACCAGTTAATCTAATATAAAAATCAAGCAATTACTCTAAACAAATGGTAAATTTATGTTTTATAAAAATATTTGAAAACTACATTATTTATTAAGACTAAAGTCCTATAAAAAGAGAAAACTTGGAGGCGTATAAGTATATGAAATCTCCTCACTTTCTCTCTCACTAAAACATAACTTTTTAGATTTTATAGCAATGAAAATTTAAAAAAGATGTGTTTTACAGCATTCCTTTGGAGCAATGTTGTGAATCAGCCACTTCCTGAAGCTGCTACACCGCAGCTTGATCGTAAAACACGGGTTAAATCTATTCTCGGTGGTTCTGCAGGTAACCTGGTCGAATGGTACGACTGGTATGTTTATGCAGCCTTTACCTTATATTTCGCTTCACAGTTCTTCCCTAATGGCGACAATACCGTCAAACTTCTTCAGGCTGCTGCTGTATTCGCACTTGGTTTCTTGATGCGTCCGATTGGCGCATGGATTATGGGAATTTACGCTGACCGCAAAGGTCGTAAAGCAGGTTTGACCCTATCCGTTTCTCTAATGTGTGTAGGTTCCTTGATTATTGCCTGTGCACCCACCTATGATTCAGTGGGCATGCTCGCCCCTGCGCTGCTGTTATTTGCTCGTTTATTACAAGGTTTGAGTGTAGGTGGTGAATACGGTTCAAGTGCCACTTACTTGACTGAAATGGCAGGTAAAAATCATCGTGGTTTCTACTCAAGCTTCCAGTATGTGACCCTGATCTCAGGTCAACTATTGGCACTCTGTGTCTTGATCTTCCTACAACGCACTTTGACTGAAGCACAACTCACTGAATGGGGCTGGCGTATTCCCTTCCTGATTGGTGCATTCTTAGCGATTGTGGTGTTCTGGATCCGTCGCGGTCTGGTAGAAACACAATCTTCAAAACAGGCTGTTGAACAGGCGAAAAAAGGTGGCCCTAAATCCGGTGCCTTAGCTTTATTCACTAAATATCCTAAACAGGCATTTACCGTGATCATGCTAACTGCAGGTGGTACTTTAGCTTTCAATACTTTCACTACTTATTTGCAGAAATATCTGGTGAACACCTCAGGATTTGAAAAAACCACAGCGACTGAAATTACTACCCTTGCGATCTTTGTATTCATGTTATTGCAACCAGTTGTGGGTGCACTTTCTGACAAAATTGGCCGCAAGCCAATCATGATTGCTTTTGGTGTGCTTGGTGTACTATTTACCATTCCTATCTTTAATGGCTTAGGCTCAACTACCAACCCAACAACTGCATTCATGCTGTGTATGAGCGGTATGGTAATTGTAACTGGTTATACAGCGATTAATGCCGTAGTGAAAGCTGAGCTATTCCCTGCACACATTCGTGCCCTAGGTGTAGCTTTACCTTATGCAATTGCTAACACCCTGTTTGGCGGTACAGCAGAACTGGTAGCTTTAAGTTTTAAAAATGCCGGCCATGAAAACTACTTCTTCTATTACATTACTTTTATGATTGGCCTGTCACTGCTGACTTATGTCTTTATGAAAGACACTAAAAAGCACAGCATGATTACTGATGACTAAGTAACTGTATTGCTTTAGGAGCTTTCCGGATGGAAACATTCGGAAAGCTTTTTTATTGGAATTTTATGTTTACTGCCATTCCGCTATTTCATTGCTATGGCATACTTGTCTGATAAAAATACGGGAAATCATCATGATGAAAAAAACAGTTTTTTTACTCGGTTTAACTATCGGCACTTTAGGCCTGACAGCATGTCAGACGGCACCTCAACAATTTAACGGTCAGACCGGTTATGAAATTCTGGAACGTTCAGAAAATTCCGCAACCTTAAGCTATACATTAGCAGGACGACCAAGTCAGGATGAAAACAGATTACAGGCTGCTTGTAGACAAGTTCTTGGAACCTCTAAAAACTATAATATCCAGATTATCAATAGTCAGGAAATAGTTAACCCAACTCCAGAACAGGTTCAGTATGGCCGTCAACTCGGGGATAGCCGCACCCAGATCAGCCTGAGTAATACACCTGATTTATATAACAGTGAAAATCCGGGTGCCCGAGAGGCATTAGAAGCTCGTCCTACCACTGTACGTGTGATTCGTTATACCTGCTCATAAAAACAGAGCATAAAAAAAGGGCATAATGCCCTTTTTCTTTTTCAATTCTTGGATGTTATTTAGTTCGATAGAAGCTGACATTGCGGAATTCTGGTGATTCATCCAGATCTGGCCAGGTGGTCGCACTGCGTTCATCCAGTTTAAGATATTGTGGATGACTAAAGTTTTTAACCCGGCTGTCTGCAACCCAGCCCTCGGGTGCAAATTTCAGGAATTCATCCAGAAAGAAGCGGTTACACTGATCATAGAGCACATCAGCCGCTAGCAGTATATCCACCTGCTCTGCTTTATAGAGATCATCCAGATATTCCAGCTCGACATTATTCAATTCAGCATTGGCACGACAGGCATCCAGACTGACCTGATCGATATCACAACAGATCACCCGCTTGGCTCCTGCCATTTTCGCAGCAATCGCAACTACACCCGAACCCGCACCAAAATCCAGTACGACTTTGTCTTTGACATGATGTGGCTCTGTCAGCAGCCATTGTGCCATGGCCAGTCCTGATGCCCAGCAGAAGATCCAGTACGGCGTATCATTCCAGATGCGGCGAATCACTTCATCATCCAGTTTGTCTGTCGGAAAGACTGGTGGAATCAGCCAGAGTGAAATCGGTGTTTCTGGTAGCTGCTGTGCCATCAGTTCACAATTAGGAATAACTTGGTGTAAGGCTTGAAGTAAATGCTCAGGGGCTTTAGGAAATTGGAAAGTACAGCTCATGAAGAAAGCCTTGATGCGAAAATATCTTTATTGGAATTTATACATTAATCGGATACATGACCACGTCATTCGCAGCTGTTCGAGGCAGACTGAAATCTAATTCGTCCTGTTTTTGCGACACATCAACCACGCAAAAGAAATATGACGAGTTCTGCGAATGACAAATGGTTTTGGTTACTTTTGCCGAAACAAAAGTAACGAATGAGCTTCTTACATCTATAGTCACAACGATACAACTCCGCCGTAACTAATTAAAATTTCAATTAACCCAAAGCCTTCTCAGCAGCTTCTACAGTTTGACGAATCAGCGTAGTGATTGTCATAGGACCTACACCACCCGGAACTGGTGTATAAGCAGAAGCAACTTCTTCGATACCGACCAATTGAATATCACCTACACCACCACCATCACGTGGATGGAAGCCAGCATCAACAACTACAGCACCTGGTTTGATCCAGTCTTTTTGAATCAGTTCAGCTTTACCTACTGCACCAACAATAATGTCAGCTTGTTTTACAAATTCAGGTAAGTTTTGAGTACGTGAATGGCAAATGGTCACAGTAGCATTCGCTTCAAGCAACATTGCCGCCATCGGTTTACCCAGAATTGCAGAACGACCAACCACTACCGCATGTTTACCTGCGATTTCAATATTGTTTTCTTTCAGGATGGTCATGATACCTGCAGGAGTAGCAGAACCGTAAGCTGCTTCACCCATCGCCATACGACCATAGCCCAGACAAGTCACACCATCTACATCTTTTTCAAGCGAGATAGCATCAAAACAAGCACGTTCATCAATTTGCGCAGGTACTGGGTGTTGTAAAAGAATACCGTGAACATCCGGATTTGCATTCAGTTTTTCAATTTCAGCAAGCAATTCTTCAGTAGTCGTTTCTTTTGGAAGCTCAACTTTTAGTGAATCCATACCAACACGGCGGCAAGCATTGCCTTTCATACGAACATAAGTTGCAGATGCGCCATCGTCACCCACTAAAATAGTCGCAAGAATTGGAGTACGACCTGATTTTGCTTTCAGCGCTTCTACGCGAGTTAACAAGTCAGCTTCAATTTGCTTCGCCAATGCACGACCGTCTAAAACTAATGCCACGGCACTTCTCCCAAGTGTTGATATGAATCAATTTTGCACATTCTACATGATAATTCTGAATATTTTCCGCCATATGCTGTTTTTATGCGCATACAAATGAATATCCTATTGTTTTTTTTTCAGAGCTTGATAATATACGCATCAACAAGACGCGGCGGGGTGGCAGAGTGGTCATGCAGCGGACTGCAACTCCGTGGACGCCGGTTCGATTCCGACCTCCGCCTCCAATCTTGTTAAAGCCCGAGTGGTGAAATCGGTAGACACAGGGGATTTAAAATCCCCCGCCCACAAAGCGTGCCAGTTCGAGTCTGGCCTCGGGCACCATTCTTCTACTACTGAAGATGGTGCAAATAAAGAACCCAGCGAAAGCTGGTTTTTTTATGCCTGTAATTTGCTAAATCTAATTCTCAATAGAATTCTATAAGCATTCGCCAACCTGCTCTGCTTTCAAAATATTATCCAGCAGAGCGTAAATAACCTTCCAGATCCTGTTCCAGTTTTTCCTGAAAATGAATCGGCTCAATGATCTTTACATACGGTAGCCAGTAACGTACCAGTGGCAATAACTGCATTTCATGACGAATCTGACAACTAATTAACAATTCTCCAGACTCTGATTCCTGTTCGATCTGCTGTTCCGGAAATAAACGGCGCTCTTTAAAAAATACCGTGACTTCAGGTTGCACCTTCATCAAAACCTGCTGTTTTTGCTGACCAAACCAGATGCTGTCTTCATCTGCCAGCATTTTCAGAACTTCAGGATCATGCTCAAAGCTTTCATTTTCAAAAACCAGTTTGACTTCCTGCAACTGACTTAAACGATAGGTTTTGAGCTCAGCTTCAGTGACACCGGCCAGATACCAGATGCCATGATGATGAATCAACCGGTATGGCTGGATGATCCGTGTTTGTTCGGAATATTGCAGCTCAATCTGCTGCCGTTTATAGATCGCCCCTGCAAGCAGCTTGAAATGCTCGGCAAACTGTTTGGCATCTTCAAAATAATAACCTTTTGCCGAAAATACCTGATTTGCCCGCTCATCCAGCAATTCACGAATAAAAGACATATCCAGTGCCGGATACAAGTCACTGATTCCAGACAACTGTGCAAAATTCTGGATATCCTGCAACTTGAAACGCCCTAAATATGAAGGCTCAAGATAATAGCGTTTGGTATTTTCATCCTGTATGAGCGGTAAATACGCATTCAGACGAACAAAATCACGCTCAATGGTACGGGTGCTGACCTGAAATTCTCGTGCCAGCTCCTGTACACTTAACTGATGCCCTATATTAAGTTTGGTTAAAATATTTGCCAAACGGTCTGCGAGGCGCTCATGCGTTGACGCATTGCCCTTCATAAATACCCTCTTCGTGCCGCTTGTGCAGCACAATGAATCATTTGCTTAGAATTTTTAAATTATGGGAAAATTATACAGCCAAATAAAAACAAGATTAGAGTTATTCACTTCAACTTAAGGCTAATAGGCAAGATGTTTTTTAAGATTTTTTACGACGTTTGTAGTGAGGTTTTGGTGCTGAGTGGCTCAGCCGTTCCATATAGCGTTCCAGATGCAACATGGCTTGATACAGCTTGTGTAAATCGGAACGAAGTAACTGATTACGGATAATCGCTTTATGCAAACGCTTCAATGCACGAAAGCCATGTTCATGCGTATAAGGGGCCGACACTATCTTCATAATATACTTCCTTTTAATACGTGACATTTCATCAAATACCAAACAATTTAGTCAGATTATATTTAAGCGCTAATTTACTCCTCAGTTTTGACAGGTTGTGTCGAACAATCGACACTTTTTACCGTTTTTTAAAATTTATACTCCTATTTCAAGCAATTAATTTAAATTAGTTATCGTTTTTTATGCAAAATAAAAGCCAACAAAAGTTGGCTTTTAGTATTTCTATCACAAGAATAATTAGATGATTTCCACCACAATCTTACCGATATGCTCACCTGTATCCATCGCTGCATGCGCATCCTGAATCTGGTCAAACTTGAAGGTTTTATAAATCATCGGTAAACATTCACCTTTTGCCCAGAGTGGCGCCACATGCTCTTTCAGGCCTTGGGCAATTTCAGCTTTCTCAGCCGTATTGCGTGCCCGCATGGTAGAACCAGTAATGGTCAAACGTTTCATCATAATTTGACCCAATTTTACCTCCTTAGCCTTAGCACCGCCCAGGAATGCGATATACACCAGACGACCATCACGACGCAGCAGATTCAGGTTTTTCTCCAGGTACGGTGCACCTACCATATCCAAGATCACATCTACACCAGCATTATCCGTGGCTTCATTGATGACCTGCTCAAAGTCTTGGGTCTTGTAATTGATTCCTGTGGTCAGATGTGAAATCGCCTGGATTTTTTCATCACTACCTACTGTCGCAAAGGTTTTGATGCCTAATGATTTGCACAGCATTAAGGCCGTGGTTCCAATCCCACTGGTACCGCCATGAATCAGTACAGTCTCTCCTGCCTTAGCCTTACCCATCTGGAACACATTTGCCCATACAGTAAAGAAGGTTTCTGGAATCGCCGCAGCCTGTACAAAACTCACACCTTCAGGAATGTTTAAAGTCTGGCTTTCAGGCACGACGCAATATTCTGCATAACCACCGCCATTGGTCAGACCACAGACTTTGTCACCTACTTTAAACTGGCTTACTTCACTCCCGACTGCAACAACTTCACCGGCAACTTCCAGACCCGGTACAGGAGTCACGCCCTTAGGCATTGGATACAAGCCCTGACGCTGCAAGATATCCGGACGGTTAATCCCGAAAGCATGTACCTTAACCAGCACTTCGTCTGCTTTAGGTTCAGGGATGGCAACCGTTTCATAAGCGAGTTTCTCTACACCACCCGGTTCTGTAATGATGACTTGTTGCATGCTTTGTTGCGTCATGGATTCTTTCCCTAATATTCACGTTTCATATTTTTCGAACTTATTTGAACATAGAAATGCTATGGATTGAAGCAGCATGGACTTATGTATAATCAGCTGCCTATTTAGTAAATTGATATAAGACCACTGATGACAATAATTACAAAAGCGAAAACCGAGGATATCGACGCTATTCTTGAAATCTGGTTCCAGGCTTCTTTAAAGGCGCATGATTTTATTCCTGCTAGTTATTGGGAAAATCAGCTACTTCCAATGCGAGATTTATATTTACCCTTAGCAGAAAACTATGTCCTTAAAGAAAATCATACGGTGCTTGGCTTTGTTTCGTTATTAAAATCGGAAAATGTATTAGCTGCACTTTTCATTGATCCTGAGCAGCAAGGTGCTGGCTATGGCCGCCGTTTGGTTGATTTCTTAAAACAGCAATGTAATCAGCTGCATTTAAATGTCTATGCTGCAAATACATCAGCAGTCAGCTTTTATCAGAAGCAAGGTTTTAAGATTATCAATCAAGGAATCGATGAGAATACCAATCAAGCTGAACTCACTATGAGCTGGTTTAAATCTTAATTTTGAAATGATGAGAGCAAATTCATGTCAGCAGTCATCACCTACAATGAAGATAATTACAGTGACTTCGAATGGTTTGAAGGCCTTGCTGTGATCCGTTTCTATGCTGACTGGTGCAAGCCCTGTGTACAGAATTTTCCGGTTTTTGAGGAACTGGCAGCACAATATGCTGGGCATAACACAGAAATCAAATTCGGCAAGGTCAATGTCGATCAATCACCGATTCTGACCTTACGCTATAACGTCTATGGCTTGCCCTCTACCCTGATCTTTAAAAATGGGCAGATTATTTATCGTATTGCTGGTGTGAAAAGCCTAACTGAAATGAAATCAATTTTATCTCAAGTTCTAAATGAATCATCTGATTCCGGGTGATTCGAATAAGCAATTTCTTATTTAGCAGATTGATCTGACATCTGCACAAACTGCATCAGGAATTTGCGTACCAGCGGCAATACAAGCAGAATCAGTGGAAATGCCACCAGCCATGACAGCCCCCAAGCATGTAACCATAGCGAGATAAACGCATCGCTCCAACCTTTATTCAGCAGCATATTAAAGCAGGAAATCGCACCGCTCATAATGCCGGAAAGGATTAAGGGCATTAACCAGTTCAGATGTTTTGGGTGAAATTTTGGGAGATTCTTTTTCATAAATGACCTTTAGAATACTTACTGTTCTTCACTTTGGGCTTTCACTGTCTGTTTTAAGGATTTCATAAACTGGGCAAATTGCGGCATGAATTCCTTGAAGAGTGGCAACTCTTTATTTTCCAGCATGACTTCACTAAACAGTTTTAAGCCGATAACAAATGCTTTGGTACTTTCCTCATCTAGCAACTGACTGGCTTGAAGTTTTTCCAGTATTTTAAAGATGTCATCGTGATTACCCACCTGAAACTGTAGCTCCTCAGTATAGGTTGATGGATTACCTTGGGCATCAGCCAGATGTTGAACAGTCACTTCATAGAGATGTTGTTTCATGTCCTGCTCCTACAGTTGACGGATATTAATTGCAGCCTGTTCAATCTGGGCAGCAATATCACTGATCTGCTCTGGACGAAGTTCATTTTGCAGTTTGAATCGTAGTGAAGCTTTCAGGCTTTCCATTGAATTATGGATATCGATATAGCGTTCATCTTCTTGAATACGGCGACGGGTTTCAAAACGGCTAAGAACTCTTTGTAGGGTTTCCTGACTATTTTTAAGATGCTCACGGCCTTTATCTGTAATGTGATATTGCTTGCGTTCATCAGCACTCATGACCACTTGGGTATATTGCTGTTCTTCAAGATAGTTAATTGTTGGGCAGATTGTGCCTGTACTCGGCTTATAGTCCCCCCCGACTAGAGCAGCTACCTCTTTAATAATGTCATAGCTAAACTTGGGCGCTTGAGCAATAAAATGCAGCACGAGCAGTTTCATTTCACCTGCTTCAAAGAGCCGTCTACGAGGTTTTGGAGAGTTTTTTCGCTCTTCTTTTAATGCAGAATCAGAAGTTCTAGACATACAAAAGATATATCTTAAATTTAATTAAGATATATCTTATCATAGATAATATTGAATTTATTTCAAGTGAAGCAATAAAAGTCAAATTTAAGAAGAAAAAATAGGCACGAAATACTTGTGAAAAAATCCTTCCTTATAAAGCCATTTTCTCAGTGGAGATTACAACAATTAACTAGGAACTTTTTTTATAGTTACTGTCTTATCTAAATGTATAAAAATAGATGATTTATAATCTTAGTCCCTCAACTTAAATTTTAACTTTTATATTCTCGCACCATCCGATCACTGACATCTTCCGGATAGCAAAACGGTGCATAACCACCAGCACGGTTATAAGCACTACGCTTGCCGCAACGACTACCATTACGCGCTGTATTGTATGGACAAGGACAATTTCCCGGATAGCTTTCAATTGACTGTTGAATAATCTTCTGTTTAATTGCTTCCGTACTTTGGCTGCTCTGCTTGGCTTCTGCTCCAAAAGCTACACATAGTCCAACTAGTAATAATAATTTTTTCATACATTCCCCCCATCTACGGAGCATTGTATAAAGCTACATATAAATTGAAAGATCACATTTTGAATAACCGAATGATTTTCAAACATTCAAAATTCAGGCAATAAAAAACCCGCCTTACAGCGGGTTTTTCTTAAAATCAGTCCAGTCTTATAGACGAACCAATTCCACAATTTTCTCAGCCAGTTCTTCAACTGCATCGGCTGTGTAAGTCACATCTGTACCTTCTGCAAGGTCAGTAATCACCACCACACCTGTTTCACGTACAAGTGCAACCTGTACATCAGTCAGACCCGCTTTCGCAATTGCAACTACACCTTGCTGAATCAACAGGCTTTCAAGTGCTTGAGCATTTTCCAGTGCTTTCGTAGTTACAGTGACCGCAGCAGGTTTTTGACCCAAACGTGCAGCACGTGCTTCAGCAGTTACAGGTTCATTGTGTGCAGTCCATTCCACTGCAGCTTCAACCATACCCGCACCAACAGTCACGTTGCTTAGACGGTCGATGAAAATGAATGAACCGGTGTAACGGCTGTCTTGATAACGGTCAAATACCACTGGCGCATCAAATTCGATGGTCACATCAGCAATTGCATTCAGATCCAGCTGCTCTACTTGTAGTTTTTCCAATGTATTGACATTGGTACGGTAGTTAATTTTCGCAACTTTCGCTGGAATAGTTTGAGTACCAAACTTCACATTATAAAGTTTGCCAACCACGAGCGGTTGATCGTTCATCCACACTACAGACGCACGTGCAGAACGTGAAATCAGTGGTTGTTCGCCAGCTTTTACCAACACGTTACCACGTGAAATATCGATCTCATCGTTCAGTGTTAACGTAACAGCTTGACCAGCTACAGCATGATCCAGATTGCTATCAAAAGTGACAATTTCTTTTACTGTTGATTTCTTGCCAGATGGCAGCGCAACAATTTCATCACCAACTTTCACTTCACCCAGTGCTATGGTACCGCAGAAACCACGGAAGTCGAGGTTAGGACGGTTGACATACTGAACTGGGAAACGGAATTCATCTTTGCTGGTATTACGTGTAATTTCTACAGTTTCCAAAGTCTCCATTAAGGTTTGACCTTGGTACCACGGCGTATTTGGTGATTTGTTTACAACGTTATCACCGTTCAACGCAGAAATCGGTGTAAATACAATGTTTTCCGGCTTACGATCGCCCAACTGGTTCACGAAATCGTTATACTCAGCCTGAATTTCATTGAAGCGTGCTTCAGAGAATTCAACCAGGTCCATTTTGTTCACTGCAACCACGATATTACGAATACCTAACAGGCTCGCAATAAATGAGTGACGACGTGTTTGAGTCTGAACACCGTAACGCGCATCGATCAGGATAATTGCAAGATCCGCAGTAGATGCACCAGTTGCCATGTTTCGGGTGTACTGTTCGTGCCCTGGGGTGTCGGCAATGATGAACTTACGTTTTTCAGTAGAGAAATAACGGTAAGCTACGTCAATGGTAATACCTTGCTCACGTTCAGCTTGCAGACCATCGACAAGCAGCGCCAAGTCAGGTGCATCGCCAGTAGTACCCACTTTTTTAGAGTCACGAGTCACGGCTTGCAGCTGATCTTCATAAATCAGTTTTGAATCATAAAGCAGACGGCCGATCAGGGTTGATTTACCATCATCCACATTACCGCAAGTCAGGAAACGCAATAAGTCTTTATTTTCGTGCTGTTTCAAATAAGCCAAAATATCTTGGCTAATAAGTTCTGATTGGTGAGACATCGCTCATAGCTCCACAAATACGTTGAAATCGTTTCTAATCTTCAAATCCACCTAAATCCTCCTTTACTAAAGGAGGACTTTCCTCCGCTTTTTTAAGCCCCTCTTTGGTAAAGAGGGGTTTGGGGAGATTATTAGGGGGAGATTTCTCAAGATTCTTAGAAGTAACCTTCCTGCTTTTTCTTTTCCATCGAACCTGCTTCGTCATGGTCGATCATACGGCCTTGACGTTCAGATGTGGTCGCTAAAAGCATTTCCTGGATAATTTCCGGTAAAGTTGTTGCAGTTGATTCAACCGCACCTGTTAATGGGTAACAACCTAAAGTACGGAAACGAACCGATTTCATTTGTGGCACTTCGCCTGGATTCAGGCGCATACGCTCATCATCAACCATGATCAGTGTACCATTACGCTCAACGACTGGACGTTCAGCAGCTAAGTACAATGGAACAAGTTTGATATTTTCAAGGTAGATATATTGCCAGATGTCTAGCTCAGTCCAGTTAGACAATGGAAATACACGAATACTTTCGCCTTTGTTCACTTTACCGTTATAAAGATTCCAAAGTTCTGGACGCTGGTTTTTCGGATCCCAACGGTGTTTAGAGTCACGGAATGAATAAACACGTTCTTTGGCACGTGATTTTTCTTCGTCACGACGTGCACCACCGAAAGCAGCATCAAACTGATATTTATCCAGTGCCTGTTTCAGACCTTGGGTTTTCATAATGTCAGTATATTTAGAGCTACCATAGTCGAATGGGTTTACGCCCGCATCACGACCTTCTTTGTTCTGATGCACGATCAGATCAAAGCCATGTTCTTTGGCCATGTTGTCACGGAACTTGATCATGTCTTTGAATTTCCAGCCAGTATCTACATGAAGTAGCGGGAATGGAAGTTTTGCAGGATAAAACGCTTTCAGTGCTAAATGCAGCATGACTGCTGAATCTTTACCGATTGAATAAAGCATAACCGGATTTTCAAACTCGGCAGCAACTTCGCGAATGATGTGAATACTCTCAGCTTCAAGCTGTTTAAGATGAGTAAGTCTTTCCTCATTTAATGACATGGACAACCTGCGTATTACACGTGTACTTATTACACTTTATAAAATTTATATTCATTATAGTGATTAACTTTTCATAACGATTGCTTGTTTTGTGATATTCATATATTAAAACGTCATATAAAAATTCACTAATATCAACTATCAGTTTTTATGAATCTGATAGCTTAGCTAAATAAAGACAATTGATTGTTTAGTCAAAGCACTCTGGAAGATTACTTTTAGCAATGAAATGATATATTAATCATCTAAACGGACAGTTCACATCGTGGTGAAAAAAAATTAGAGTAGGATTAGTTCTTCCAATTTATAAACTATGTATGCCTTATAACGAATTTGATTTAGATACTTTAAAATCCCGTCTGGAACAGGCAAAACTTGCCGGTTTTATTTACCAGCACCAGCAACATATTTTGGTTCTTCAGGAACCCTATACTGAAGATGGCAGTCCTTTAAACATTTATCTCCAGCATGAATTGACCGCGGATCAGATTGGCCTGCAGTTTGGCCTGCGTAAGCTGAACGGTCAATGGGAATACCTGCTCGGTATGACTTATAGCAACCAGCAGGCAGGTTACGAAATAGGTGCCGGCAATCTGAGAAGTGATCAAAAAGCTTTCAATCTGCTTTATGCTTTCTATAACTATCCTAAAGCCTTTTTCTTGGTGGCCCTTCCTTTGTCTGCAAATACTCAGGCATTGGAACAGGCTCTCGATGAACAACTATTTAATCAGCCTGAACTTAAATTTCTGGAGACTGCAGTAAAAACCAATCCAATGGGCGAACAGGTGCAATGGATGAAGAACTATATCCTGCAACAAGCCCTAGAAATGAAAGTCCGTATCCAGACCGCCATTCTTTAATGCTTTTATACATCTACATAGGAATAGAAAAGCAGACGTATATCAATTGCTTTTCTATTCTTGAGATAAAACCTCAGATTCGCCCACCTATAAAATAGTCGACATTTATTTGCAGCTAAGAAAAACGCATCACATATTGTTAAATTTTGGATTTTATCAAGCTATCCCGATTGGGATTTTTGTTGTTTTTTGCTTACAATTTTATTAATAACTGTTATCTTTAACAGGGTCATAAAATTTCTATAAAACCATAATTAGAGACAGAAACTCATGTGGGAACTGTTCACTCATCCTTCCAACATTGTATTTAGTATCAGTTTAAGTCTGATGCTGATGTTTGCTGCCTTAGAATGTGTCTTGCTGATGCTGGGAGGTGGCTCCCAGAATATGTTCGAACAATTTCTGCCTGAAGAACCGCTTCACCCAGAAGTAGGTGTTGATCAGCATACTGGCCTGTTCCATAAAGTATTCGACTGGCTTTATCTTGGTCGCCTGCCTCTCTTTATCTGGCTCATTATTTTCCTGACCAGTTATGGTCTGAGCGGTTTATTGATCCAAGGCCTGTTCGAACGATTTACCAGTCAGCTTTTAAATGCATGGATTATTTCCCCTGCCTGTTTATTTTTATGCATGCCGATTGTACGTGGGCTATCCGTGCTCGCTGCTAAAATTCTGCCTCAGGATGAAACCATCGCGATCTATAGCGATGAACTGATCGGACGAACCGCTACCATTATTCTTGGAGATGCCAAAGCTAACTCCCCTGCTCAGGCCAAAGTTCAGGATCAGCATGGTAAGACCCATTATGTGCTGGTCGAACCTGAACGCAATGAAATATTTAATCAAGGTCAGACAGTGGTTCTGACTCAAAAAACTAAAAATGGCTTTCAGGCTATTGAACTTTAATTAAACCAATTTCCTATAAAAATCAAGCTTGCCCAAAGAGACTTTATAACAATGCTAAATTTTGATTTATATAATGTTTTGATTATTGCGGGGATTATATTCGTTGGCCTAGTTACCTTCGGATTAATCATTGCACGTTTATACCGTCGTTCCAGTAAAGAGATTTCTTTTGTGCGTACCGGTTGGGGTGGTGAAAAAGTGATTCTAGGTGGCGGAGCTTTGGTGCTACCAGTGCTACATGAAATCATTCCCGTCAATATGAATACCCTACGGCTGGAAGTCCGTCGTGCCGATGATCAGGCGCTGATTACCCGTGATCGCATGCGTGTCGATGTGATGGCTGAATTCTATGTGCGCGTAAAGCCTACCGCTGATTCGATTGCTACGGCGGCGCAAACTCTTGGTCAAAAGACCATGTCACCAAATGAATTGAAAAATCTGGTTGAAGGTAAATTTGTCGACTCTTTACGCGCCGTTGCCGCTGAAATGGCTATGGAAGAACTACATGAAAAACGGGTCGACTTCGTACAAAAAGTACAGCAAGTGGTGTCTGAAGATCTACATAAAAATGGTCTGGAACTTGAAACTGTTTCTCTGACAGGTCTAGATCAAACCGGCTTTAAATACTTCAATCCGCAAAATGCTTTCGATGCCGAAGGTCTGACCAAACTCACTGAAACCATTGAAGATCGTCGCCGTAAGCGTAATCATATTGAACAGGATACAGATCTGGCCATTAAAGCCAAAAATCTGGAAGCCGAGCAAGCTCGTCTACAAATTATTCGTGAAGAAGAATATGCCAAACTGCAACAAGAACGTGAAATTTCGATTCGACGTGCTGAACAGTTAGCTGAAATTGCCGCTCAGGAAGCTGCAAAAAAACGTGAAGCGGAAGAAGCTCGTATTGCTGCTGAACGTGAAGTAGAACTGAAACGTATTCTGGCGGCTCGTGATGTTGAAAATGAAAACATTCAGAAAGCTCAGCTTATTCAAAAAGCCCAAGTTGAACAGAAGAAAACGATTGAACTGGCTGAACAGGATCGTGCAATTGCGATTGCAGAAAAATCACGTGCTGAATCTGAAGCCAAAGCTTTAGCTGATCAGGCACGTGCTCAAGCGGTTAAAGCGGAAGAAGAAGTCGTTACTGTCCGCCAGATCCAGCAAGCTGAACGTCAAAAAGCAGTTGAACTGGTTGCAGCCAAAGAACAGGCTGAGAAAGATGCAATTGCCATTACCGTTGCAGCTGAAGCTGGCAAACAGGCAGCAGCTGATGATGCAGAAGCGGTTCGTATTGCCGCTGAAGCCGAAGCTGAAAAAGTTCGCCTGAAAGCTAAAGGTGAAGCGGATGCCAAAGTATTACTTGCTCAAGCGATGGAGAAACAGTATCAAGTCGATGCTGAAGGTACCCGCGCAGTGAATGAAGCAAATAATGTACTGTCATCTGAACAGGTGGAAATGCAAATCCGGCTAGCCATGCTGAAATACTTACCTGAAATCATTCGTGAAAGTGTTAAGCCGATGGAAAACATTGATGACATCAAGATTTTGCAAGTCAATGGCCTACATGGCACACATGCGGGTTCTTGCCAAGCAGATGCCCATCATGAAGGCGGCAATGTTGCCCTCTCCGATCAGGTGGTGAATAGTGCTTTGCGTTATCGTAGCCAGGCACCTTTGATTGATAGCCTGATGAATGAATTAGGCATTCAGGGTGGTGACATCAATGGGATGACTCAAAGCCTGAAAGCTAAAGCTGGTATAGATAACTAAATACTCAATTTTCGAATTATCATTTAGTTAGACTTTAATCTCCTTTTGCAGCAATTATAAAAAAGCCCTCAATATTGAGGGCTTTTTATCAGCTTAATAAATTAAGCCAAACCTTTTTCTTTCAAAACCTCAAGCATGGTTGAACCCAACTCTGCAGGACTACGTGTATACGCCATTCCCGCGCGTTCAAAAGCTGCAAACTTCTCTTCAGCAGTTCCTTTACCGCCAGAAATGATGGCACCTGCGTGACCCATACGCTTACCTTTCGGCGCTGTTACACCAGCGATATAACCTACCACCGGCTTGGTCACATGCGACTGGATATACTCAGCTGCTTCTTCTTCCGCAGTACCGCCAATTTCACCAATCATGATAATGGCTTCAGTTTGCGGGTCTTCCTGGAACAGTTTCAAGCAATCAATCTGGTTCATGCCTGGAATCGGATCACCACCGATTCCGATACAGGTTGACTGTCCAAGACCTAATTTAGTGGTTTGTGCAACCGCTTCATAAGTCAAAGTACCTGAACGTGAGATAATGCCGATCTTACCTGGCTGGTGAATATGACCTGGCATGATCCCGATCTTACACTCGCCTGGCGTAATAATGCCCGGACAGTTTGGACCAATCAGACGTGTACCATTACCATTGGTTTCTAAATAACGTTTGGCTTTCAGCATATCCAGTGTTGGTACACCTTCAGTAATCACAACGATCAGCTCAATACCTGAGTCAACAGCTTCTACAATAGAATCGAGGACAAAAGGTGCAGGCACATAAATCACAGAAGCATCAGCTTGAGTTTCTTGCACCGCTTCACGCATAGTATTAAATACTGGCAGATCCAGATGTGATTGACCACCTTTACCCGGTGTTACTCCACCAACAACTTTAGTGCCGTAGGCAATAGCCTGTTCAGAGTGGAATGTACCGTTCTTGCCTGTAAAGCCTTGGACTAAAACTTTGGTGTCTTTATTAATTAATACGCTCATTGTGATACTCCTTAAGCTTTTACTGCAGCAACAATTTTTTCTGCAGCATCGGCCAAGCCATTTGCAGAAATCAATTTCAAACCAGATTCATCCAGTAACTTGGCACCAAGCTCTGCATTGTTCCCTTCAAGACGAACGACTACAGGTACAGTGACATTTACCTCCTGAACCGCTGCAATAATTGCCTCAGCAATCATGTCACAACGTACAATTCCACCAAAAATATTAATCAAGACACCTTGTACAGAAGAATCTGCCAAGATAATTTTAAATGCTTCGATGACACGCTCTTTGGTTGCACCACCACCTACATCCAGGAAGTTAGCTGGTTGACCACCATAAAGCTTGATAATGTCCATGGTTGCCATCGCAAGACCGGCACCATTGACCATACAACCAATATTACCCTCTAAAGCAACATAGTTCAGGTCAAATTCAGATGCTTTCAGCTCACGCTCATTTTCTTGTGATTTATCACGTAAAGCAGCAACTTCAGGCAGACGGTATAGCGCATTTGAATCAATACCGACTTTGGCATCGACACAGAGAATGTCACCATTTTCACGAACAGAGAGTGGGTTAATTTCAAATAAAGCAAAATCATTTTCGACAAAGGCTTGGTAAGCAGCTGTCATGACTTTAACAAATTGATTGATCTGGCTATCTTTTAACTTAAGTGCAAACGCCACTTCACGCGCCTGAAATGGCAATAATCCTACTAAAGGATCAACTTCGACTTTAATGATTTTTTCAGGATTTTCTTCTGCAACTTTTTCAATTTCGACACCACCTTCAGTGGATGCCATGAAAGTAATACGACGGCTAGAACGGTCTACCACTGCACCTAAATAGAGTTCACGCTCGACCGGATAAACATCTTCAGACACCAAAATACTATTGACAGGTTGACCATTTGCATCGGTTTGATAGGTCACTAAACGTGAACCAATAATCTGATTGGCATATTCAGCGGCTTCTTCAGCCGACTTTACCACTTTTACCCCACCCGCTTTGCCACGTCCACCTGCGTGAACCTGCGCTTTTAATACCGCAAACTTCCCACCAAGCTGCTCAAAAGCATGTACTGTTTCCTCAGCATTAGTAGCAAGAATACCTTCTTGTACAGGCATCCCATATTTTTTTAATAACGCTTTTGCTTGATACTCATGTAAATTCATTGATTAACCTTTTACTACTTATTTGACTTTGTTATTACACGTATTCCCAATATTTCTTGGTTCACATCAATCAATATTGGTATTTTTGGATCTTAAATTTTACTTATCTTTATTTTTAGATGATTATTCATTTAAAAACAACCACCAAATGTAAAAAGAGCGGCCGGAGCCGCTCTTTGAAGAATTACTTACGCTTGCGTTGGATTGCGTGAATCGCACGACCATCGACTGCAAGAGCAGCTTCATGTACGACTTCAGAGAATGTTGGGTGACCAAACGTCATCAACTGTAGATCTTCAACTGAAGATACAAACTCAAGTGCAATCATACCTTGGTGAACGATGTCAGACGCAGCAGGTCCAATCACGTGCATACCAAGTAGACGGTCAGTTTTTGCATCAGCAACAAACTTCACGAAACCGGCACCTTCACCAGCAGCCAAAGCACGACCATTTACAGCAAAACCGAATTGACCAGTTTTCACTTCATGACCTTTTTCTTTGGCTTGCTCTTCTGTTAAACCTACCCAAGCCGCTTCCGGGTGAGTGTAGATGACAGAAATGATAGTATCGTAGTTCACTTGAGCAGCATGACCGTGGATACGTTCAACAGCCATTACGCCTTCTTCCATTGCTTTATGTGCAAGCATTGGACCACGTACCAAGTCACCGATTGCGTATACGCCTTCAACAGAAGTTGCACACCAGTCGTTTACCTCAACCAGACCGCGCTCAGTCAGTTTGATACCTGAGTCTTCAGCCAATAGGCCTTCAGCATAAGCACGACGGCCTACACAAACGATCAGTTTATCGAAAGTCTGTTCTTTGTCTTCGCCGCCCTGGCTGTATTTAACAGTCACTTCACGACCGTTAACTTCAGTACCAGAAACTTTTGCACCAATGCGGATATCAAGACCTTGCTTGGTCAGCAGTTTTTGGTAGTCTTTTGCCAATGCTTTGTCAGCCATTGGCAAGAATGCGTCCATTGCTTCAAATACAACAACTTCCGCACCCAGACGACGCCATACTGAACCAAGTTCAAGACCGATTACACCAGCACCAATCACACCAAGACGTTTAGGCACTTCTGGGAATTCAAGCGCACCAGTTGAGTCCACGATCAGGTCTTGATCTACAGGAGCAACTGGAATATTGACTGGTACAGAACCAGATGCAAGGATGACATATTTAGGCTCTAAAACCTGAGTTTCACCTTCATGCGGTACAAACTCAACTTTTTTACCAGCAAGTAATTTACCAGTACCTTGTAACCATTCAATGCCATTACCTTTAAGTAACTGCGCAACACCACCAGTCAATTGCTCAACGACTTTGTCTTTACGCGCCAGCATTTTAGACAAATCGAAAGCAACTTCACCCGTTGTAATACCGTGGTCATCTAAATGCTTAACAGTATCTTCATAACGGTGAGAAGAATCTAGAAGTGCTTTAGAAGGAATACAACCGACGTTTAAGCAAGTACCACCTAAAGAAGGTTTACCTTTATGAATACGTTTTTCGATACACGCAACTTTAAAACCAAGCTGTGCAGCACGAATTGCAGCTTCGTAGCCACCTGGGCCACCACCGATTACAACTAAATCGAATTGTTGAGACATTATTCTCTCCAAAAATGGGCCTAGAGGATCACCCTAAGCCCATGGATTTATTCTTTAGAATTAAAGATCAAGGATCAGACGAGCTGGTTCTTCTAACAATTCTTTGATTGTTACAAGGAAACCTACAGCTTCTTTACCATCGATTAGACGGTGGTCATAAGAAAGCGCTAGGTACATCATTGGCAAGATTTCAACCTGACCATTCACTGCCATAGGACGTTCCTGGATTTTATGCATACCCAGAATCGCAGTTTGTGGAGTGTTCAAGATTGGAGTTGAAAGCAATGAACCGAAAGTACCACCGTTGGTAATTGTGAAAGTACCACCAGTCATGTCTTCAATCGCAAGTTTACCTTCACGCGCTTTACCAGCGTATGCACGGATACCATTTTCAACTTCAGCATAGTTCATACGGTCTGTATCACGAAGTACAGGAACCACTAGACCACGGTCAGAAGAAACTGCTACACCGATGTCATAGTAACCATGGTAAACGATATCATCGCCATCGATAGACGCATTCACTGCTGGATAGCGTTTCAGTGCTTCAGTCGCAGCTTTAACGAAGAATGACATGAAGCCTAGACGTGCACCATGACGTTTTTCAAACGCTTCTTTGTACTGGTTACGCATTTCCATGATTGGTTTCATGTTTACTTCGTTGAACGTCGTCAACATTGCTGTTTCTTGAGTTGCAGCAAGCAGACGTTCAGCAACACGTTTACGCAGACGAGTCATTGGAACGCGTTTTTCAATACGTTCGCCAACCGCAACGCTTAACGGTGCAGCAGCAGGCGCTGCAGGTTTAGACTGATGGTTCGCAACATCTTCTTTAGTAATGCGACCGCCACGACCTGTACCAGATACGTCAGCAGCATTGATACCAGATTCAGTCAATGCTTTACGTACTGCTGGAGCTTGGTCTTGAACCTGTTGACGCTCAACGATCGGTGCATTACCCGCTTCAGTTTTTGCAGCAGCTTGCTCTACTGATGCTTCAGTTTCAGATTGAACTGCTTGAGTTTGAGTTGCGCCAGATACGGCACCCTCTTCAAACTGTGCAATCACTTCAGCAGAAAGCACTGTATCGCCTTCATTTTTAACGATTGATGCAATTGTACCGTCTGCAGGAGCAACAACTTCTAAAACAACTTTATCAGTTTCAATATCACAGATCACTTCATCACGTGATACTGCTTCACCTGGTTGTTTGTGCCAAGTTGCGATCGTACCGTCCGCAACTGACTCTGGAAATACCGGTGCTTTAATTTCGGTTGCCATTATTTAGAATCTCCTGGATTATTCAGCATCGATCGCTAGAGCGTCGTTAACGAGCTGAGCTTGTTGTTTTGCATGCAAGTATGGTGAACCACACGCCGGTGCAGCTGAAGCTTCACGGCCTGCGTAACTAATACGGATTTGTTTGCCCGCTTTCATCACATCGTCATATAAACGAGGCGCGATGAACAACCAAGCACCCTGGTTTTTCGGTTCTTCTTGTGCCCAAACCAGTTCTTTCACGTTTGGATACTGAGCAAGAACTTCTGCAAGACGTGCTTCTGGGTACGGATACAATTGTTCAATACGTACAATTGCAGTGTTGTTCAATTCTTTTTCACGACGTTTTTCAACCAGATCGTAGTAAACCTTACCACCACACAGTACCAGACGGGTTACGTCTGCTTTGTTGATGTTATCTACTTCGTCGATCACAGTCTGGAATGTACCGTTAGCCAGTTCTTCCAGGTTAGACACAGCCAACTTGTGACGAAGCAACGATTTAGGTGACATGATGATCATTGGCTTACGGATCGGGCGGATTGCCTGACGACGTAACGCGTGGAAGATCTGTGCAGGTGTAGTTGGAGTCATCACTTGCATGTTGTCTTCAGCACATAGTTGCAAGAAACGTTCCAGACGTGCAGATGAGTGCTCAGGACCTTGGCCTTCGAAACCGTGTGGCAGAAGCATAGTCAGACCACATACACGTTCCCATTTGGTTTCACCAGATGAGATGAACTGGTCGATCACCACCTGTGCACAGTTTGCAAAGTCACCGAACTGAGCTTCCCAGATGATCAGGCTCTTAGGAAGAGTAGTCGCGTAACCGTATTCAAATGCCAGTACTGCCATTTCAGACAATAAAGAGTCATAGATCGCAACACGCGGTTGGTTCTCTTTGATATGGCAAAGTGGAATATAAGTTGAGCCATCTACCTGGTTATGCAGTTTTGCATGACGGTGTGAGAATGTACCACGACCCACGTCTTCACCAGTTAAACGAACCAGATAACCATCATCTAGCAGTGATGCATAGGCTAGAGTTTCAGCAGCACCCCAGTTCAGCGGCATTTCACCAGTTTGCATTTTCAGACGGTCGTCAATTACTTTAGATACCTGACGCTGCATCACGAAGCCTTCTGGAAGCTCACGCATTTTGCGGCCAAGCTCTTTAAGACGTTCTAGATCGCAAGTAGTATCCCACTCGTCTGTGTATTCATGACCCAGGTACGGTGTCCAGTCTACAAACATTTTTTTGTTCGGTTCTAGAACCAGTGCATTGGCAACATGTTTACCTGCTTCAAGATCAGAACGGTATTGTTCAACCATTTGATCTGCAGTAGCACGATCAAGTACACCTTCTTGAACCAGTTTGTCAGCATAAAGCGTACGAGTGGTCGCTTTTTTGTTGATCACCTGGTACATCATTGGCTGAGTTGCAGCTGGTTCGTCCGCTTCGTTATGACCACGACGACGGTAACAGAACATGTCGATCACAACGTCTTTACGGAAAGTATGACGGAAATCGTGGGCAAGCTGAGCAACAAACAACACAGCTTCAGGATCATCACCATTTACATGGAAGATCGGTGCCTGAATCATTTTCGCGATATCAGTACAGTATTCTGTAGAACGCGCATCACGTGGATCAGAGGTTGTGAAACCAACCTGGTTGTTCACTACGATATGAACTGTACCACCTACTGTGTAACCACGAGTCTGTGACATCTGGAAGGTTTCTTGGTTTACGCCCTGACCTGCAAATGCAGCATCACCGTGAACAATGACTGGCAATACGTCATCGCCACCAATGTCTTTACGACGGACTTGACGTGCACGTACAGAACCTTCAACTACAGGTCCAACGATTTCAAGGTGAGATGGGTTAAACGCCAATGCCAAGTGAACTTCACCACCTGGAGTCATTACGTTAGAAGAGAAACCTTGGTGATACTTAACGTCACCAGAACCTTTTTTATGTAGTGATTTACCTTCGAACTCACCAAACAGGTCAGCCGGGTTTTTACCCATGATGTTAACCAGAAGGTTCAGACGACCACGGTGTGGCATACCGATCACGACTTCTTTACAGCCTACAGAACCGGCACGCTGGATCAATTCATTCACCATAGGAATGAAAGATTCACCGCCTTCAACACCAAAACGTTTTGCACCCACGAATTTATTACCGAGGTATTTTTCTAGACCTTCAGCCGCAGTTAAACGTTCAAGGACATGTTTTTTCTGATCAGCACTTAGTCCATATTGACCACGTGCGCTTTCAAGACGTTGCTGGATCCAGCGTTTTTCTTTGGTATCCACGATGTGCATGTATTCAGCACCGATAGAGCTACAGTAAGTCGCTTCCATCGCTTGGACCATTTCGCCCAAAGTCGCTGCTTCCTTACCAATCGCAAGGTTACCGGTATTGAATATAGTGTCCAGATCAGACTGAGTTAAACCGTGCGCAGAAAGATCAAGATCTGGCACAACTTCGCGTTTAGCCAGACCTAATGGATCCAATTTTGCTTTTTGGTGGCCACGGTTACGGTACGCAGCAATCAGCTGTAAAACGCCAATTTGACGACGTTCATGCTCTGAACTAACTGTCGATTGGATAACAGGCTGAATACGGCTTGAATTGCGACCTAAAAGTAGGAATTGCTCACGTACATTGCTGTGTGGTTGATCACCTTTTGGGAATTTATCGAAGTACGCTCTCCAGTCAGCACCCACTGAGTCTGGAGCAGTGAGGTACTGCTCATAAAGTTCTTCAATATACGCTGCACTATCAGCGGAAAGTTCAGTGTCAAGACGCAGAGCGTCAGCAACTTCTTGCATTTGTGGACCCATTTCCTATTGCAAAAACATTTTCAGGATGCTTTTTAAGCAAAACCCAGGATTAGTAATGTCAAATTGATAATTCAACATTAGTCCCCCATAAGGCATAAGCCATGAGGCGTTATCACCACACCAAGAAAATTCTTGATATGTTTAATGAACAATAACGCCCCTCAGCGGCATCATCACTCATTGAATACCCGATCGTGACCGAGCAATTTTTTGCAAATCGACTTAGAAAAAACAAAGATTTAAACTATATTTTTTCTAAAGCGACTTTGACTTACATTTATATACCAGTCTCTACTTTTTCCGTGTTTAAAAAATGTACATCAGCCCACACATTTTTTAAATATAGTATTGTGCTAAATGCTATCACGATCTCGACTAATCAATTGATTTTTTTGACGAGGAACGCATGTTTTTTAGTCAAATACTTCTATCAGAAATTACTCTAACATAGGGAGCTTTAAATGAAAAACACATTCAGCGTAGACTAAAGTCCTACATCTTTTTGATAAACAAAAAGAGAGTAAATCTTCCAATCCACTCCCTTTGCAACTTTGCGTTATATAATAACATTATTGAAAACCTTTTTCAGTCCAGAATTACATCTAAAAATCATAAATACCTCAAACAACATCATAATAGTGCATAAATCCGACCAAAATGTTCTGCAATGATTCATCACCCGATTTGATCATATGAGATACAGCACCAATAACAGCAGTTTTCACGACCACTGTTCGTTTATGGAGCCCTATAAAGCAAAAAGCACACCAAGTGGTGTGCTTTTTGAAAAACTGTTTATTGCAGTCTAAATTAGCCAGCCATATCTAGAAGCATATTACGGATGTGACCGATTGCTTTAGTAGGGTTCAAGCCTTTAGGACATACAGATACACAGTTCATGATGCCTTTACAACGAAACAGAGAGAACGGATCGTCAAGACGAGCCAGACGCTCTTGAGTACCTGTATCACGCGAATCGATGATGAAACGGTATGCATTCAACAATGCTGAAGGACCCAAGAACTTGTCTGGGTTCCACCAGAATGATGGGCATGAAGTTGAACAACATGCACAAAGAATACATTCATACAGACCATTCAAGTGTTCACGTTCTTCAGGAGACTGCAGACGCTCTTTAGGAGGTGCAGGCTGGTTGTTGATCAAGAACGGATGAATCTTGTTGTACTGGTCGTAGAACTGGTTCATGTCAACTACAAGGTCTTTGATTACTGGAAGACCAGGTAGTGGACGAATCGTGATTTCATTTGGTAAATCGTTCAGGTTCCAAAGACACGCCAAACCGTTTTTACCATTAATGTTCACACCATCAGAACCACAGATCCCTTCACGGCATGAACGACGGAATGTCAAAGATTCGTCCTGTACTTTTAATGCAAGAAGCGCATCAAGCAACATACGGTGCTTATCAGTCAGTTCAAGCTTAAAAGTTTGCATATACGGTGCTTTATCCTTATCAGGATCGTAGCGGTAGATATGAAATGTACGAGTACCTCTACTCATCTTTAATCTCCTGATTAGAATGTACGTGGTTTCGGTGGAATTGCATCAACCGAAAGTGGTTTGTAACGCACTGGCTTGTACTCAAGACGGTTATCAGCAGAGAACCACAAGGTGTGTTTCATCCACTCGTCGTCACGACGGCCATATGGATACTCTGGGTGATCTGGTGGTAATTCGAAATCTACCACAGTGTGAGCACCACGACATTCTTTACGTGCAGCAGCTGAAATCAAGGTCGCTTTAGCAACTTCATACAGGTTTTCAACTTCTAGAGCTTCAATACGTGCAGTATTGAATACTTTAGATTTGTCTTTCAAGTGAATGTTGCGAACACGCGGCTCAATTGCAAGAATTTGTTTTACACCTTCTTCAAGCAGCGCAGTTGTACGGAATACACCCGCGTGGTCTTGAACGATGTCACGGATTGCATCAGCAACTTCTTGAGCATTCTCACCAGTTGTTGATTCATCCAGCTTACGAACACGCTTAATTGTGTTTTCAAGCACAGTTGTAGGAAGCGGTTCATACTCATCACCGTGGTGTTTAGTCACGTAGTCGATGATGTGCTGGCCAGCAGCCTTACCAAATACAACCAAATCAAGCAGTGAGTTTGTACCTAAACGGTTTGCACCGTGTACAGATACACATGAACATTCACCGATCGCATAGAAGCCTTTCACTGGTTTCGTGAAGTTGCGACCTTCTTGGTTAGTAGAATAGGTATCAGTATTCTTGTCGTAGTTCGTTACTAGAGCTTCAGATTCTGGAGACTCAGGAACAACTACCTGACCATGAATATTTGTAGGAATACCACCCATTTGGTAATGGATTGTAGGTACTACAGGAATTGGCTCTTTAGTAATGTCAACGTTCGCGAATTTCTTACCAATCTCGAATACAGATGGCAGACGTTTCATGATGGTGTCAGCACCCAAGTGAGTCATATCAAGAAGGATATAATCACCTTTAGGACCACAACCACGACCTTCTTTGATTTCCTGGTCCATAGAACGTGATACGAAGTCACGAGGAGCCAAGTCTTTCAGAGTCGGTGCATAACGTTCCATGAACGGTTCGCCGTCTTTATTACGAAGGATTGCACCTTCACCACGACAACCTTCAGTCAACAGTACGCCTGCGCCCGCAACACCTGTAGGGTGGAATTGCCAGAATTCCATATCTTGTAATGGAATACCTGCACGAGCTGCCATACCAAGACCGTCACCAGTGTTGATATATGCGTTAGTAGATGCACGGTAAACACGACCAGCACCACCTGTAGCGAATAATGTAGCTTTCGCCTGGAATACAGCAATTTTACCAGTTTCCTGATCGATTGCTGTCACACCCAGTACATCACCAGCTTCGTTACGGATCAGGTCAAGCGCGATCCATTCAACGAAGAACTGAGTACCCATTTTCACGTTGCTTTGATAAAGCGTATGAAGAAGCGCGTGACCTGTACGGTCGGCTGCAGCACATGCACGTGGAACTGCTTTTTCACCGTAGTTTGCAGAGTGGCCACCAAATGGACGTTGATAAATCGTACCGTCTGCGTTACGGTCAAATGGCATACCTAAATGTTCTAATTCGTATACCACTTGCGGTGCTTCGCGAGTCATGAACTCGATCGCGTCTTGGTCACCTAACCAGTCAGAACCTTTAACTGTGTCGTAGAAGTGGTAGTGCCAGTTATCTTCTTGCATGTTACCAAGAGATGCACCGATACCACCCTGCGCTGCTACAGTGTGAGAACGTGTTGGGAATACTTTAGTCAGTACCGCAACTTTCAAACCTGCTTGAGCAAGTTGGTAAGAAGCGCGCATACCAGAACCACCACCACCAACGATAACTGCATCGAAAGTTTCGTGTGGAATATTTGTGTAATCTTCTTTAGGGGTTATAGCGCCCATGATTGTTTCCTATCAATTCGCCCAAAAAATCTGGATTGCCCAGATCGCATATGCAAATACAGCAATAATCACTGCTGAAGTCAGTACAAGGCGTAAACCTGATGCTGATGGACCCATTTGACGAGTAGTCACATAGTCAGTGAATACCTGCCACATACCGATCCATGCATGCGCAACAAGAGATAAGACTGCCAACAAAGACATGATCTTCATTGGAACTGTCATCATAAAGCCGTACCATTGCTCGTAGTTGAAGCCACCATTCAGTAGGATCCAACCAAACACCACAACGGTATAAACAGCTAGAACTACAGCACTGATGCGTTGGACAAACCAATCACGAGAACCTGAACCTGTTAAACCAGTAGCACTTTTCATTAGAGTACGATCCATACAAATGCTGCAACAATACCGATTGCAGACAAGATTAATGAAATAGTAGCTGCAGTACGACCGCTTTGCAGTTCTTCTGCAACGCCGATATCTGCAAGTAAGTGCTTAATACCAGTGAACAAATGATAAATTAAGCCGGCTACAAATACCCATACGATAAAGCGGACAAAGAAACCGTTAAAGATTTCCTGCACTTCAGCAAAACCTTCTGCTGAAGACAATGATTTATCCAACAGCCACAAAAGGACCGGTACGAGTAAAAATACGATGACACCTGAAAGACGGTGTAGAATTGATGCAATAGCCACGGGTGATTTTAAGTTTACTTCTAAAACTTGACCCATGGACAAATTGACAGGTCTGTTGCTTTTCACAGCGGGCATCCTGTAGTTAAAAACTCCATCCGGAGTTTGTTGGAATTAATTCGAAGGAAAGCTGGCATTATCAGGCAAATACATGCCTAAACATAAAACGACACTGAATTATAAAACGTGAACTATTAAAATACAAACAACTGTATTTGGCTTTTTGAACAAAAAACCTTTAAATAAGAATCATTAACAACAACTTTGAGTTCCCCCCTACTTGCTTTATCTTCATATTCTCATTCTAGATATTTGTTTTTTAATAATTAACTTGATTAATTTAGTCTGTTATCTAGCCAAGCTTCGACTAAGTAGATTTAGACTAAAGATGAACAGCAAAAATATAATTTCGATCCTAAGTCCTTATTAATCCCAAGTAAAATCATAAGGATATATTTCACAAATAAATAATGACTATTTATATAAAGGCATCTCAATTTAGAATTTTTATACTAAAACCTACTTATCTCTTTGTAGATCATAGTTTTTTTGATGTTTTTAGACATTTTATATTCAAAAAAACACTTATTTATTTTTGTTTAAGTTGTATTAAACAAAGTGAAGCAAATTTACGAGCTATTTTTTAGCCGATTAAACAGAGCCAAAAAGAAAATTTATTGCTTTTATTTATAATTCAAGTTTGAAGTAAAAACTTAAGGAAATCGATGTAAGTTACGAGATTTATATAATTTTAAGTTGCAGTCTTAGAATATTTTCTCAATTTCTCCTTTATTTTTTGCTAGGAAAAAACGCTTACAAATACGGCAAAGACTATATTTTTTTCTGCACCTTCTGTTCAATTTGACTTATTATAGAGGTTTGGTACTGTGATTTTATTAAACTTTTTATACCAAGATAAATGACTAAACCACTGTGAGAATGTCATTTTTCATCCATAAGTATAATTGACAAAATTTCAGTAGCCACTAATCTTATAGCAAATTTTTGATCCGTCCGTTTTGTGCATTAAAAGATTGATAGGCAACTCGGATATACATTCACCAGGACAGGAGATCTATTGAATGTCTGAAGCAACTGGCAAGAAAGCCGTTTTACAGCTTGATGGCAAAGAAATTGAATTACCAATTTACAGCGGCACATTGGGCCCAGATGTAATCGACGTTAAAGATGTGTTGGCTGCAGGTCACTTTACTTTTGATCCTGGTTTTATGGCAACAGCTGCATGCGAGTCTAAAATCACTTTCATCGATGGTAATAAAGGTGTTCTTTTACACCGTGGCTACCCAATTGACCAGTTAGCAACTAAAGCTGATTACCTAGAAACTTGCTACTTACTTCTTAATGGCGAGCTTCCAACAGCTGAGCAAAAAGAAGAATTCGACGCTAAAGTTCGTAACCACACTATGGTTCACGATCAAGTAAGCCGCTTCTATAACGGTTTCCGTCGTGATGCTCACCCTATGGCAATCATGGTTGGTGTTGTTGGTGCGTTGTCTGCGTTCTATCACAACAATCTGGACATCGAAGATGTTAACCATCGTGAAATCACTGCGATTCGTTTAATCGCTAAGATTCCTACTTTGGCAGCTTGGAGCTACAAATACACTGTTGGTCAACCATTCGTTTACCCACGTAACGATTTGACTTACGCTGAAAACTTCCTGTACATGATGTTTGCAACTCCTGCAGACCGTGACTACAAAGTAGATCCAATCCTTGCGAAAGCAATGGACCGTATCTTCACGCTTCACGCTGACCACGAACAAAATGCTTCTACGTCTACAGTACGTTTAGCTGGTTCTACTGGCGCTAACCCATATGCATGTATCGCTGCTGGTATCTCTGCACTTTGGGGTCCTGCTCACGGTGGTGCGAACGAAGCTGTTCTTAAGATGCTTGATGAAATCGGCACTGTAGAAAACGTTGCTGGCTTCATGGAAAAAGTGAAAACTAAAGAAGTTAAACTCATGGGCTTCGGTCACCGTGTGTACAAAAACTTCGATCCACGTGCGAAAGTAATGAAAGAAACTTGTGACGAAGTTCTTGGTGCTCTTGGCATCAACGATCCACAGCTTGCTCTTGCTATGGAACTTGAACGTATCGCGCTTTCTGACGAATACTTCATCAAACGTAACCTTTACCCTAACGTAGACTTCTACTCAGGTATCATCCTTAAAGCGATTGGTATCCCAACAGAAATGTTTACTGTGATCTTCGCGCTTGCACGTACAGTTGGTTGGATCAGCCACTGGTTAGAAATGCACAGCGGTCCTTACAAGATCGGTCGTCCTCGTCAGCTTTACACTGGTGAAGTTCAACGCGACATCAACCGTTAATTCGGTTAGCGTTGAAAGACGTAAAAACCACCCTTCTGGGTGGTTTTTTTATGACTGACAAAAACCAACACAATAATGATGTGAAAAAATTAAAATAGTAAGCCTGAAGAATTTTCAATTTCTGCAAATTTCTAGAAAGTACTCTTCTATCGTTAAGGATTGAGTTTTAATGCTGTTTTACCTGCTTCCTTTTATCCTGAGAATGGTTCGTTTTGATCAATTTAAAAGCCGGAATTTGACTTCAGGGGAAATCAAGCTTTGCCAGCAAGTCTTTGCTGACCTGATTGACTATTCAACAGTCCGGGTCATGAATCACCCTTTCCTGCCCTGGCAATCCAAGCATGTGATTATGGCACCAAGTGGTTATATTCACGTCCGCAACTTGAATTATCGGGACGATTATTCTAAAGAAAGCCGTTCTTATCAGGCGCTTTTCATTCATGAAATGGCGCATATTTATCAATATCAGCAGAATATTAATGTGTTGTTTAAGGGCGCTTTTTTACAAGCCGCTTATTTTTTAACTATGGGAAAATATAATCCTTACAAATATCAATTTAATCCCAACAAATCCTTTTTAGACTATAACATTGAACAACAGGGAGATATTGCACGCGATATTTTTCTAAAAAAAATCCCCAATATTATTTTAAAAAATCAGTTAAGCAGATGATATTGAATATTTTTCACTCAAGTATTCTGTTGATTTCTATTTTAGGAAAATAAACACATTTAAATCCATTTGAGTATTTTTGTGCATTTACCAGAATAAAAAAGCACCATAATAAGTCATTTCTGATCATAACTTTGTGTATCTGTTTCAATTCTCCTGAAACAGCTCTAGCATCTGCCTCAAATTTCGATAAAATAAGCCAAGTATGATATTTTTAGCTCGCAAATCAAGATTTAATGATCATGCGGTCATGACTTTTTTTAATTTTGGCCATTTGGCATTTTGTTCGTATCAAACTGCACTCAGCTGGATAATTAGAATTTTAAAAATCAGTGATTTAGTGTATTCACCTATAGGAATAGGACTTAATTGGAATGAAAAGTTTTAAAATTGCGATTGCTCAATTCTCTCCACATGTGGGCAATTTAGATGCAAATACGCAGACAATGATAGATTTGGCAAATCAAGCCAAAAAAGATAATGCTGATCTTATTATTTTCCCTGAACTTTCAACTTTAGGTTATCCGGCTGAAGATTTATTAATTCGCCCAAGTCTGGCTAAACGCACAAAACTGGCGTTTGAGAAACTGACTGAAGTAAAAGATATCGTCATGGTCTTCGGTTTTGTCAATCAGACTGAAGATGGTGAACGTTATAACTCAGCAGCCGTCATGAAAGATGGTGAAGTTTTAGGGGTTTATAATAAGCAGACTCTGCCAAACTATGGTGTATTTGATGAGAAACGCTATTTTGGTGAAGGACATCAGCATCTGGTCTTCGAATATCTGGGACACAAGTTTGGTGTTCTGATCTGTGAAGATGTCTGGTCATTATCTACGGTTCAACAGCTGGCTCAATTGAATATTGATACTGCACTGGTTCTGAATGCTTCTCCATATGAAGTCGGCAAACCGCAACACCGTATCGATACCATGGCTGCGCTGGTCAAACAGTTGAATATCAATCTGGTGTACTGTAACCAGGTAGGTGGCCAAGATGATCTGATCTTTGACGGCACCAGCTTTGTACTCAATAAATCAGGCGAAGTGGCTCTGCAAGCGCCTAGCTTTGAAAAAGGCCTGTATATCGCTGAATATGATGCTGAAAGATTAGAGTTTAGCAAAGGCACGATTACTCCAGCCCTAGAAACCATGGCTGAGATATATCAAAGTCTGGTAATGGCAACCCGTGATTATGTACAACGTTCAGGTTTCCCAGGTGTAATTCTAGGTCTGTCTGGTGGTATTGACTCTGCCTTGACTCTTGCCATCGCAGCAGATGCGATTGGCCCTGATAAAGTCCAAGCAGTGATGATGCCTTATACCTATACTGCTCAGATCAGTGTAGAAGATGCTACTGAACAGGCAAAAACCATGGGTGTAACTTTCGGTATTGCCGAGATTAACCCGATTGTAAGTGGCTTCTTGCAAACGCTGTATCCATTCTTTGGCAATGCCCCTGTAGATGCCACTGAAGAAAATCTGCAAGCACGTGCACGCGGTACACTATTAATGGCGCTTTCTAACAAGTTCGGCAATCTGGTTCTGGCAACCGGTAATAAATCTGAACTTGCCGTTGGTTACTGCACACTATATGGCGATATGGTCGGTGGTTTTGCGGTATTAAAAGATGTGTATAAAACCATTGTGTTTGAACTTGCGAAATACCGTAACAGCATCGCAGAAACTCCTGTGATTCCTGAGCGCGTGATTACTCGTCCACCTTCAGCAGAACTTCGTCCAGATCAGGTCGATCAGGATTCATTACCGGCTTATGAAGTACTTGATGCGATTCTTTATGCTTATATTGAAGAAGATCTGAGCCAGGATGACATCATTGCCAAAGGTTTTGAAGCTGAAGTCGTGAAAAAAGTGATTCGTCTGGTTGATATTAACGAATACAAACGTCGTCAGGGTGCGATTGGTCCACGTATTAGCTCGCGTTCTTATGGTCGTGAACGTCGCTATCCGATCGTTAATGGTTGGAAAGCAGGTATCTAAGTTTTAACTAAACCAGATCAGCCATAATGCCCAAGTAAATGCTTGGGCATTTTTTATCTTTAAAAAATGATTCGGGTTAAAAAATAAAAAAGATTCAAAAATTTAAACAGACAGATATTTAGAAGAACTTTCTCTTAATTTTTTATTGATATTTTTATGGCACAAAAAAAGAGACCAAGCTGAGAGCTTGGTCTTTAAAAATGGTGGCTATGACGGGACTTGAACCTGTGACCCCCGCATTATGAGTGCGGTGCTCTAACCAACTGAGCTACATAGCCGTAAACTGTGTGCGCATTATCGTAATTTCAGGTTGTATCGTCAAGCATTTTAAACCACAAATGTTCAGTCTTTATGCAAATTAATCATAAACTCTTAAACTTTGTACAAATCATGCTTTAATTCGAAACCTATTAGCAAATACTATGAAAATTAGTATCTTTTTTTAAAGCCAAATCTGAATCAAAGTCGTATCACATAATATTTAATTTTAAGAATAACTTGCTGAAGAAAAAAAATAAAAAGTGAATCTAGGACCTTTTCCTATCGCTATAATGCTTTTCCAAATATGGCCAATAGTATCTCTGGATTAAAGCAAAACTGAAGATGACGAAATTCAAAATATACCTAAGCCTGCTCCTATTGAGTTTTATAAGTTTAGCCAATGCAACTGTTATTCATCCAAGCAGCAGATTTTCAGGATGTGATGATGTGAAAAGTTTGGCTCAAGAAGTCATGCTCTTTAGACTGAAAGGTGCACCACAGAAATGGATGATTCAGCAAATAAAACAGCACTACGGTACAGCGAATGATCTCCATACTCTGATTGGTATAAAACTTACTGAAAAAGCGTTTAAATATGAAATACCCTAAGATCAGTCTGGACGTTCCGCCTTAATTAAAAACTTTGCAATTGATCACTATAATGAATGTGAGAAATCCATTACAGATCGTGCTCAATTTAAAAAAGAAAATAACGGTATTAACCCACCCTTGGAAAGGGAAGTTTTAGAACACTAAAATTATGCTGATAGAAGGTTACTATTAGAAATAGCAGTCTATCTTTATGCAGTTTGATAGATTTTTCATTATTAAAATCTCAATTTTAAACCTGTTCCTATAGTTTTATATAACAGGGATTTTTTGAATCTAAAATTACAGGTAATAACGCAGTATTAAAATCAGATGGCTTTTTTAAGTGAGTTCATTAATATTCTAAAATCATATTATTTTAATCTCAAAATATAAATATAAATCAAAAACTTATAAAATATACCAACCATTAAAAATTATTGCTTTGTTAAACATAATACTGAGGTATTTACTTGGTTTTATTTTTATAAAATACGCGTTATGATCAAAGTATAAACAACAATTCGTATACGATTTTAACGCGTCATATTTTTATAAAACTTATTTCCTATAAGGAGAATTCTAATGTCATTTGAACATATTTTAGTACCCGTTGACGGTTCAGAAACTTCCTACGCTGCAGTCGATAAAGCTGTCGAAATTGCCAAAGCATTTAATAGTAAAGTGACAGTGGTTCAGGTGCTGGCACTTGATCCCTATATCGCTGCTGAATACATTACAGCAGCTCAAACCAATGACCTGGTTGAACGTGCCCGTACTGCAATTCTGAAGACACTTGATGAAGCAAAAGCGAAATTTGCTGCGGCAGGTATTGATGCAGAGACCCAGCTACTCGAAGGTCAGGTGATTTATAGTGAAATTGTCAAAGCAGCAGAATCCTTGAATACTGATCTGATTGTGATTGGCTCACATGGCCGTACTGGCTTCAAGAAACTGTTCCTGGGTAGTGTTGCGCAAAGCATCTTGGGACAGGCCAATGTTCCTGTAATGGTTATCCGTAAATAATAAAAAAATCCCCACTTCAATCAAGTGGGGATTTCTCTTTCAAACAAATCCATCCCATTGATACTGCTTTAAGCTGATCCGATTTCCAACACATAGAATTCCTTCTGCGCCTAATTTTTGCTGTTGAATATTATGTCCATATTCATCCAGTTTATTGAGACTGATCTTACCTTGAGCGTTCAGGACACGATGCCAAGGCAAATCGGTTTCTGTATCAAGCTGGCTTAAAACCCTACCTACCAGACGTGCATGTTTGGGTAAGCCAGCCAGCTTAGCGATCTGTCCATAGGTCGCTACTTTCGCATAAGGAATCTGGCTGACTACACTCAGAATCATTTGTGCCATTTCCTGGCTTGCACTTGATGTCATTGGCTTTCAATCTTGATAGAAAATTCTAACGCTTAGAAATTCTCCGGATTCTCTAAACGTTTCACTTCCTGTACTTTATCAGGATGATGCACGGTTGCTACACCATCGGCATCTTTCTTATCAATCAACATCTCAGGCTGGAAGATGGTGATGGTTTCATTTCCATTCGCATCCTCCCCCACAATATACTGAAAACCGCGACGATTCATCTTGTGGCACATCCGCTGATACCAGCCCTTAAAACCTTGAGTTTCTTCATTCGGGTTGTAATAGAAAGCATTCATTACGGCTGGCAAACCTAGACCACAAACTACTCCGGAAAGAAGCACCACAATAAAAGTATATCCAATCAGAATACTGCTATACGCTTCCAGTTGCGGAATATTGGCCACTGCCAGAATCAGGGCTAAGGAAATCCCGCCACGTACCCCACCCCAAGACAGAATGGTTAAACTGCCGTTATAACTCTTCTTGCGCATTCTAGGGAATAATGCAAAAGACAGATGGTTGGCCAGGAAGCGTGCCAAATGCAGAATTATGAAAGCGACAATCCCGCCTAGGACCAGACTGGTGCTTAGATCAATAATGAACAATTCCAGACCGATCAAGGTGAACAGGAAGGAATTGATAATTCCCTCTACCGTATGCCAGAAATGGTTTACATCACCGATATCTGCATCAGCCAGAATTTCTTTCCATTTATTACCGACAATCAAGCCGCCGATTACACAGGCAATTGGTGCAGAAGCATGCGCCAGTAAAGCAACCAGATATGAACCACAAGCCAACAGTGCAGTAGTTAATATCAGTGATTCCATTTCATGCTTACCGCGCAGAATACGTAAAATCGCCAAACCAAACCCAATTCCGATCAAGACTGCCACGACAATTTCATAAAGCAATGTTTGCAGGACGGCGAGTACGGTAAAGTTTTCACCTTGCAGTACATTTAATAAGGTCATAAATAGTGCAATACACATGGCATCATTAAACAGCGACTCACCTTCCAGCTTCACGATCAAATGATGGGGTGCGCGTACCGAACTGAGGACACCTTTAATCCCAATTGGATCCGTTGCTCCGAGCGCAGCACCTAGCAATAGTAGAACCAATATATCGACGTGGTTACCAATCAGAAACTGATAACCGTACAGCGCAATACCAAAGAAAACTGCACAGAAAACCAATGCCAGACTGGCCAGAATACCAATCGGCCGCCAGTGATTGCGTAAATCTGAAACCTTAAACTTCAATGCGGATGAAGTCAGAATGAAACAGATCACCCCATTAATCAGGAAGTCATAAAAGTCGACATGGCGAACTGCTTTCTCAATATTATCAATATTGATGCTAAAAAATGGATTACCCTGTAACAGGCTGGCGCACCATTGCAAGATAAAGACAAAAATAGCGGAAACAATCGGCACACCAATGGCTTGAGGAAAACTTAGAACACGTTTGTTGAACATGGTAGTGGCAATTGACAGAGCAAAGACCACCGTCAACAGTTGTAAAAAAAAGAAACTTCCCATTAGGTTTCCTAAGATTTGGCAATTTGCAGCCGTGAGCTGAAAGATTTACTTGAAATATAAATTTAAAAAAACAGTATATTTTAGCGGATCAAGTTTAATCCCATTTTTTTTCAAATTAAGTTAAGTTTCTTTTCAGTATTCACAACTGATGATTTAACATACAGCCTTAAAGCACTTTATTGCTCACCTCTTCTTTATATTTAGAAATTTTCTCCCATGCATCAAACTGTCAAAACCATATTCCGTCTGTGCCTCGCTGCTGTCATTTTTCTGGTTACACTTTCTTTAATGTTCACTTGTGTTGCCAAAATTCAGGAGATCCTGAAAGCAGATCAATATTATCAGCAAGCCGTGAGCATTCCTTTAAAAAGCAGCACCAAAGCGCAATATGTACTGGTGTCTAATAATCAACGTCCAGACAACGCGCTGTTTATCCTGATTGCCGGAAATGGTTATGCAGCAAAAATCAGATGTGAGCATTATACTGCCCTATGTACTGATGACTATAACCAGTCACATACCCGGCAGATTCAAAATGTTAATTTAGTAAAAGTGAGAAATTATTTTTATATTGAAAATATTCAGTTCCAAGATAGTCGAACTGGTCAGATCACTAAACTCAGCTATTCCAGAAATGAATTGAAGCAATTTTATAATAATGACATCAGCAATTTAAAATATATTCTCTTTGCGATTTCGCTATTTGCCCTGGCTGCCTTGTTTGTCAGTATCAAGATTTTGAAAAACTTCCGTCGTTTTCTGGAAAAATAACTAGGGTGTGTTGACACTTTTAGCTTAAAAAAATAGCGAAGTAGTAAAATCAAATCACCAAACCCAATTTTACTATTCGCTATGCCTCGTACCATGCTGACAGATCAACACTGGCAAAAGTTGAAAGTTATTCTGCGTAATTTATCCATTCACCACAACTCAAATTTACGCAATTTTATTGAAGCTATTCTCTATAGAATTAGAACAGGCTGTCCGTGGC